>JBAIXY010000138.1:0-8667 GCA_037916205.1 Vicinamibacterales bacterium
CCAGACGGATGAACTCGCGGGCCTCGGCCTCGTCGCGCGGCTTTTCCAGGATGCGGCCGCCGCAGACCACGACCTGGTCGCAGGTGATGAGTATCGCCGGCTCCTTTAGCCGGCCGCGGATGGCCGCACTCTTGGCCGCGGCCAAGGCAAGGACCAACTGCTTCGGGTCGTCACGGCGAATGGCCTTCTCGTCGATATCCGGCGAGACCGTTTCGAACTCGTAGCCCATCTCGGCGAGGATGCGTTTGCGCCAGGGCGAACCGGAACCGAGGATGATCTTCATTGCCATAACGGATGAGTTGATTTGACCCGACGCGGGTGTTATCCTTGGCACCCGGTCCTTTCACGGGGAAGGAGGACGACGATGGCCAAAGCCAAGCTGGTGCTGCACCACGACGACCCGCCCTGCCAGGCGCGGCTGGACGAGAACGGCTATTGCCGCGAATGCAGGCTGACGCCGGACATGCAGAGCACCTGTTTCCATTTCTATTGCCCGTCGTGCGACCGTCCCCTGAAGAAGCTGCGCTGCCCCGCTTGCGGGCAGACCTTCGAACGCCCCGTCCGTTAGGTCGGGACGTTTTTTCGTTATGAGCGGATCGGCGATCGGGCCGCGGGGAGCGCCGGCCGGCCAGGACATTCTACACGAAAGCCCGCGGCAGATGAACCGGACGGCGCGTTGACAATGCGCCGCGCCGAAGTACGATCAGAGAAGTTCCTTGCGACGGTCACCGGCTTCCGGCCGAAGGAACGGAAGGAGGTTCCCATGCTGACCGTGACCATAACGTTCATTCCCCCGGCTCCCGAGGACCAGGTCACCCTCCTGAAGGCGGCAAGCGCCGAGTGCCTGGACCGGATGTACGTCGTCCGCATGCAGGACGGGTCCTGCCGAAAATTCCCGATCGAGCATATCTGGGAGATCATGGAGGTGCCGGACTGTTCGCCGGCCGCGCCGCCGGCCAAAACCCCGCCCAAGAAGAGACCTTGAGCGACCGAAAACCGCCCGTTGCCGGGCGGTTCATTTTTTCGCGGCGCCGAGATAGACCCAGGCGCGCCGGCCGCTCTCCAGCGGCAGTTCGCGCCGCTCGTAGGCCGAGGTTTCGTACTCGTCCATCTTCCGCAGCTCTTCCGGCGTCACATCCAGGACCGAGCCGTTGATGGTGCTGCCGGGATCCGGCACGGCCAGCGGGTACGTTTCACCTCCGATAATGATCGTGCCTGTCCTGTGGCCGAACAGCCGGTCCGGCTCGGCGGGCACTTCGCGGCCAAGGAGCTGGCGCTGGACCTCCGGGTCTCGCAGCGTGCCGTAAGCGAAGACGGCGGGCATATCTCATTCAAGATGGAAAGCGATCAGGCCGCACTTCCTGATCTTTTCTTTATATCCGGGAAAGCTGGACCACATGGCACGGGCTTCGCGGGCGGTGCGGGTCGCGGGATTGATGGCCGCCGGCCGGTATTTCCTGAGTATGGCGGAAACGGACGCGAACCGTTCCGCCCTCGTAACGCGCTTTTCGAAACGGTCGCGGCCGCAGGACAGAACAACGGTATCGCCGGCTTCGATGCCGGCGTATTTTTTCGTCGCCGCCCGGGTCTCGATCTTCTTGCGGCCGCTCCTCACGGCCTCGAAGATGTCACGGTTGACGGCGCGGAATTTCAGGGTGACGCTCTTCGGTCCCATTTTGGCGTGTTCAAGCGGCCTGGAGTTCCTTCGATCGCTCCCATTCGTGCCGGTGTCCCTGCCGCTGGTGGTCGGCCATCACCAGCTCGTCGTAGATGCCGTCGATCAGCAAGTAATTCTTCGCCTCGTTCAGGTCGACCCAGGCGAACTGGTCGGACTCGGCGGCCTGCAGTTCAACCGCTCCGCCGGCGTAGTCGGCGACGCAGGAAATGACCAGCGACGGGCTGCCGTCGGCGTGGACGGTCGCCAGGCTGGTGACGTACTCGATGCGGTCGATGTCGACGCCGACCTCTTCTTTCACTTCGCGGCGAAGCGTCCGCTCCAGGACGTTGTACCAGTAGTGTTCGGTGTCCTTGGGCAGCTGCTGATAATCCTTGGCCTCCAGCTTGCCGCCGGGCACGGTCCACATGCCGGGGAACCGCTTCTTGTTAGGCGACCGGCGGGTGATCAGGTATTTGCCCTCGCGCGCGATGATCGCCGTGATGCAGACCTCGTGCAGGTACTGATTCGGTTCCGCCATAACATTCCGCCTTATGCCCCGTGGCACTTCTTGTACTTCTTCCCGCTGCCGCAGGGGCAGGGGTCGTTGCGGCCGACCTTCTTCTCGGCGCCCGAGCCGGACTCGGTCGAGACCGAACCCGAAGAACTGCCGCTCTTGGCCGGAGCCGACATCCGGATGCCGCGGCGGTCCATGAGCGACTGGGTCTGCGGCTCGCGGGCCACGGCGATCTTGAAGACCGAATAAACGATCTGCTTGTTGATCATGGCGGTAAGCTCGCCGAACATCCGGTAGGCCTCGCGCTTGTACTCGACGAGCGGGTCGCGCTGGCCGTAGCCCTGCAGGCCGATGCCGGTGCGCAGGTGCTCCATGGCGTCGAGGTGCTCGACCCAGAGCGCGTCGATGGCCCGGAGGATCTGGCCGCGGACGACCTCGGCGTAACCGCCGGGCCGCTGCAGCGCCTTGTCCACCTCGGCCTCGAGCTTGTCCCAGGCGGCGTCGGCCAGCTTGACCAGGTACTCGATCATCTTGGTCCGGGCGTGGGCGTCCTCGACCTTGGAGCCGGCGACGCGGTCGCGGATCTCCTTGATCTCGATGCGGACCTCCGGCGGCACGGGGAAGACGGTGCCGGCCACCTCGTAGATCTCCTTCAGGTTCCAGGAACTCTCGTCGTCGCTCGCGGCGTGGAACATGACCACGCGCTCGATCTCGTCCTCGACCATCTCGAGCGTCATGGTCTTGATCCTGGCCGCGGCCTCCGGGCCGGTCGTCAGCAGGACCTCCAGGCGCTTGCGGTAGATGACCTCGCGATGACGGTTCAGCACGTCGTCATATTCCAGCAGGTGCTTGCGCATGTCGAAGTGGTGCCCCTCGACCTTGCGCTGGGCCGAGGCGATCGACTTCGAGACCATCTTGTTCTCGATAGGCATGTCGTCGGGCAGGCCCATCCGCTCCATCAGGCCCTGCATCCGGTCGGAACCGAAGATGCGCATCAGGTCGTCCTCCATCGAGACGAAGAACTGGGTGGTGCCGGGATCGCCCTGGCGGCCGGACCGGCCGCGCAGCTGGTTGTCGATGCGCCGCGACTCGTGGCGTTCGGTGCCCAGGACCATCAGGCCGCCGGCCTCGCGGATGCGCCTGGCCTCCTCGGGTTCGGGCGGGTTGCCGCCGAGGACGATGTCCACGCCGCGGCCGGCCATGTTGGTGGCCACGGTCACCGCGCCGGCGCGTCCGGCCTGGGCGATGATCTGCGCCTCGCGTTCGTGGTTCTTGGCGTTCAGCAGTTCGTGGGGGATGCCCTCGCGCCGGAGCAGCTCGCCGAGGACCTCGTTCTTCTCGATGGAGATGGTGCCGACGAGCACCGGCTGGCCGGCCTCGTGCCGCTGCTTGATCTCGGCGACCACGGCGTTGAACTTGCCGGATTCGTTCTTGTAGACGCGGTCGGGCAGGTCGGCGCGGCTCGACGGCTTGTTGGTCGGGATGACGGTCACGTCGAGCTTGTAGATCTTGGCGAACTCCTCGGCCTCGGTCGCCGCGGTGCCGGTCATGCCGGCGAGCTTGGCGTACATGCGGAAGAGGTTCTGGAAGGTGATGGTGGCGAGCGTCTGGCTCTCGCGCTGGATCTCGACGCCCTCCTTGGCCTCGATGGCCTGGTGCAGGCCCTCGCTGTAGCGGCGGCCGTACATCAGCCGGCCGGTGAACTCGTCGACGATGATCACCTCGCCGTCCTTGACCACGTAGTCGCGGTCGCGCTTGTAAAGTTGCGCCGCCTTGAGGGCCGACTCGAGGTAGTAGATGGTCTGCTGGTCGCCGTTGCTCCAGGGATCGAAGTTCAGGCGGCGGGAGACCTCATTCTGGCCCTCGTCCGTGTAAGTGACGGCCCGCATCTTCTCGTCCTTGTTGAAATGCTCGTTCTCGACCAGCGGCCTGACCATCTCGGCGAAGCGGTAGTAGGTCTCGGCCGCCTCCTCGGCCGGGGCCGAGATGATGAGCGGCGTGCGGGCCTCGTCGATCAGGATGGAGTCGACCTCGTCGACGATGGCGTAGTTCAGTTCGCGCTGGACGCGGCGCTCCGGCTGCACGGCCATGTTGTCGCGCAGGTAGTCGAAGCCGAACTCGTTGTTGGTGCCGTAGGTGATGTCGGCCGAATAGGCCTCCTGGCGGGACACGGGCCGCAGGTAGTCGACCTGGACCTTGAACGAACCGGTCTCGTCGCGCTTTTTGTCGGTCTCGCCGCCCTGTTCCTTGGCCGCGGCGGCCTCAAGATCGCCGCCGGTCAGTTCCGCCTCGGCCTTGGGCGCGCGGAAGGCCGGGTCGTAACGGAAAGCGGATTCATGGTTGATGCAGCCGACGATCAGCCCCAGGGCGTCATAGACCTGGCCCATCCAGGCCATGTCGCGCCGGGCCAGGTAGTCGTTGACCGTGACCACGTGCACGCCCTTGCCGGAAAGCGCGTTCAGGTAGACGGCGAGCGTCGAGGTCAGCGTCTTGCCCTCGCCGGTGCGCATCTCGGCGATCTGGCCGCGGTGCAGGACGATGCCGCCCATCAGCTGGACGTCGAAGTGCCGCTGGCCGAGGGTGCGCTTGGCCGCCTCGCGGCAAAGGGCGAAGGCCTGCGGCAGGATGTCGTCGAGCGTCTCCCCTTTCTCGAGGCGCGCCCTCAACGCCAAACTCGACTCCTTCAGCTGGTCGGCGGAAAGGGCCTCGCAATCCTTTTCCAATTTGTTGATCTCGGCGACGATCGGCCGGAGACCCTGGAGCACGCGTTCGTTCGGGTCGCCGAAGATCTTGGTCAGGAGAGACATGCGTCTGGCGGCCGTCGCTGGCCGCCGGTCAGTTCGTTTAGTTCGCCGCGCCTGGCGTCAGGACTTGCGGCCCTTCTTCCGGCTCTCGAATTCGTCCTTATACTGGACGATCTGCTGCTCGGCCAGCTTCTTGGCGTCGCCGATGGCGGTGTAGAGATCGTAATCGGTGGCCTGGACGTAGACGACGCGGCCGGGCAGCCGGACGTGGACCTCGGCGCGGAAGACCGGGCCGCTCTTGTGGTGCTGGGTGGTCTTGCCGACCTCGACCTCGGCCCGCACGACCTCGCCGAAGCGGTCGGTCTTGGGGTCGAGCGAGTCCATCTTCTCCTGGACGTAGGCGCGGATGGCGTCGGTGAGTTCGAGGTTGGTGGCCTTGATGTCAACCTGCATAACGGTCGGATCGTTAGAATATATCGGATTTATCGCCAAACCATTTTAACGGATATCTTCGGAAATAACCAGCGGGACGGCCTAGAAACCGACGTACTCGACCTCCTCGAGGAACTGGACGACGCCGTGGGTCATGTCCCGCACTTTCATCTTGACCGCGGCGGCGAGGGCGATGACCTCCGAGGCCGTGCCCTGTCCGTCGTTGACGAAGAAATTGCCGTGCTTGGGCGAGATGGAGATGTGCCCCATCTTCATCCCCTTGAGCTGGGCCCGGTCGATGATCCAGCCGGCGGGCACCGTGCCCTGGGGCGTGACCGGGATGACCTCTTCCTTGTTCAGGTCGAGCGAGCGGCGGAGGATGTCGACGTCGTCCGGGTTGTTGGGCTTCCAGTTGGTGAACATGCAGCCCGCGGTGAAGGATTCGACCGGCTGTTTGTCCTTCTTCTCCAGAACGATCTTCTGCATCAGCGCCTGGCCGGCCGCCTTGTCGGCGCCCGGCTTCAGTTTCAAGACCGCGGAAAGGATGACCAGGCCGGTCCGGTGCTTGAAGGCGCTGTCGCGGTAGCCGAACTGGCAGTCGGCGTTGCTCATGACCGCGTCCCGGCCGTCGGCCAGCACGCGCACCGTCTCGACGCAGTCCTTCATCTCGCCGCCGAAGCAGCCGGCGTTGCCGCGGATGGCGCCGCCGATGGTGCCGGGCAGGGCCGCGGCCCACTCCAGGCCGCCGAGCCCGGCCTCGACCGCTTTCATGGCGGCGAGTCCGGGCGTGGCCCCGGCCTCGGCGATCAGCCGGTCGCCCTCGACGCTGACGCCCCGGTTGGCCATGCGGACGACCAGCCCTTTGACGCCCTCGTCGGCGATCAGCAGGTTGGAACCGCCGCCCAGAATGTAGTACGACAGGCCGAGTTCGGCCGCGACACTGACGGCGCGGACCGCGTCGTCGGCCGTCTTGGCTTCGAAGAAAAATTCCGCCGGGCCGCCGATCCGGAAAGTGGTCAGCGGGGCGAGCGGCGTGCCGGCCTGCACGTCAGGAGAAAGTTTTTGACGAAGTTCCTCGAGGCTCATAGTTCCTGATTGGTCTTATCGCTGGCCAGCCGTTCGGCGACCTTGTAGATGTCGCCGGCGCCCATGACGATGACGATGTCGTCCGGCCTGACCAGGTCCTGCAGGGCATCGAAAGACGCTTCCGGCGAGGCCGCATAAAGCACCGGGCGGTCGACGCCGCGTCCGGCGTCGCGCCGGCTCACGGCGCTGACCAGGTCCTTCGAGCTCACGGCCGCGTCCTCGGTCGACTCGCGTCCGGCCACGTCGAAGATCTCGGCGATGACGGCGACATCGGCCCCGTCCAGGGAGGCGACGAACTCGTCGAAGAGCTTTCGGGTGCGGTTGTGCTGGTGCGGCTGGAAACAGAGGACGATCCGATGCCCGGGGAAGAACTCTCGGGCCGCCGACAAAGTGCCGGAGAGCGCCGTCGGATGGTGTCCGTAATCGGAATAGACCGGCGCGCCGCGGAACTCGCCGACCCGCTCGAAGCGGCGCCAGATGCCGGGGAACGCGGCGACGGTTTTTTGGATGACGGCCGCGGGGACGCCGAGTTCGGAAGCGGCGGCGATGGAGGCCAGGGCGTTGTAGACGTTGAAACGCCCGGGCACGGACAGGCTGAACCTGGCGAGCGGCGCGCCTCGTTTGGCGACCGCGAATTCCTGTCGCCCGCCGCCGACCGTGACGCCGGCGCAACGGTAATCGGCGCCCTCGGCGAAGCCGTAGGACACGGCCCCGGCGGGCAGGCGCAGCTCCCTTGCCGTGACCGGATCGTCGGCGTTGAAGACGAGTTTGCCGCCGGCCGGCAGCTTGTCGACGAACTTCTGGAAAGTTTCGCGGATGTGGGCCAGGTCGCGGTAATAATCCAGGTGGTCCTCCTCGATGTTGGTCAGGACGATCATCTGCGGCCAGGTCTTGAGCATGTTGGCCCGGTACTCGCAGGCCTCGACGACGAAGGTCTCGCCGCCGCCGAGCCGCAGGTTGCGGTCGGCGAAGGACCTGACCTTGGAGCCGACGATGACGGTCGGGTCGAGGCCGCCGGCCTCGAGCAGCAGGCCGAGCAGGGCCGTGGTCGTGCTCTTGCCGTTGGTCCCGGAAACGGCCGCGGTCCGCTTGGTCCGGGAATATTCGCCGACGAACTCGAAATAGCTCAGCTGGCGCAGGCCTCGGCGCGAGGCCTCAGCGCGTTCGGGGTTGTCCGCGGGCACGGCGTCGGAATAGACGACCAGGTCGGCGTCCGCCGGCAGGTTCCCGGCCGCGTGGCCGCGGGCCACGGGAACGCCCAGCCGTTCCAACTCCTCTACAGCTTCGCTGCGGCCGAGGTCCGACCCGGTGACCGTCCGGCCGTCGTGACGCAAAAGCTTGGCCACGGCGGAAATGCCGATGCCGCCGGCGCCGATGACGTGGACGCGGGAAACGCCTTCAAGAAATGCCATAGCTACGCTTGGATTTTAACAACAGCCTGGACAAAAGAAAAGCAGAGGAAACCGGTTCCTCTGCTGGGAAAAGACCCTCGTACCGGATCAGGCGGTCTGGCGGAAGACGCCCTCGACGAGCTGCTTGCGCGCCAGATTCTCGAGGTGGCCGAGGATGGAAGTGAAGACCATCTCGCGGTCGCGCTCCTGGGCCCGCACCTGGATGACGCGCGGCCGGCGGCCGTCGTCATAGGTCTCGAGCTCGGAGCGGTCGAGCGCCTTGTCGCGGATGACCGCGGCGAAGCGCTGGACGGCGACGACCGGCGCGAAGGCGAAGATGCGGCCGATGGCCCGCAGCTGGTAGGAAGTGAAGATCACTCCCTCGAACGGCGGGCAGGGATCGTGGAAGATCCGCTCGGGGAAGCGCGGCGAGACGGCCGCCAGCTCCCAGAAGCGCTGCATCCGGCGCTGGTCGACGTGGCTCGAGAAGAGCACGCCGCGGATGAGCGACGTCGGCTGCGGCTTGAGGCCCTGTCCGGCGTCGTCGGCGTTCATGTCCTCGAACCACTCGAAGACGGCCTCCGGCAGGTCCGGGACGATGGCGTTGACGAACTGGCCGAAGTTGGAGACCTCGCTCTCGCGCGGCGGCCGGTCGAACTCGCCGCTGTCGCGGGACAGCTCGAAGTGCATGCGGGAGAGGCGGGTCAGGACGTGCGAGCGGATGGGCCGGTCGAGCTCGCCGGAGCGGCGGCTGAACAGCAGGGCGCCGAACAGGTAGCCCTCGTCGCCGCGGCGGCTCATCTCGCGGAAGAAGTTGTACAGCGCGAAACGATCTTCGAAAGC
>JBAIXY010000139.1:0-1951 GCA_037916205.1 Vicinamibacterales bacterium
TACAAGATCAACTTCGAGAGCCTGGTGCGCTGGTCGCAGATCAGGCCGACGGTGAAGAACAAGCTGTCGCGCTCCGGCATCGGCCAGTACGTCGACCGCTGGAAGATACACAACCGCCTCTACAGCCCGAACCCCAAGGCGCTGGCGGCCGAAGAGAAAGAGAAGTGACCTGGACCTGTCCCGCACGGACATGAACGCCGCGAAACGACAACCCGCTATCCTCGCCGGACTGGCCGCGCTCGCAGCGACGGCCGCGCTTCTCGCGTGCGCCCGGCCGGCTGACGCCGCGCTCCGGACGCCGGACGACCGCTACGTGCGCACGGCCAACTACTACCTGCGCGCCGGCACGGACATCACGCCCGACCTCTACCCGCAGCTGGCCAAGTACGACCTGCTCATCCTGCCGGCCGAGGCCCAGGTCTACAACGCCGCCATGTTCAAGAAACTGCGCGAGTTGAATCCGACCATCCTGATCATCGCCTACGTGCCATCGAAGTCGTACAACTATTCCTGGGCCGACCCGCTGCACGCCGAGCTCGCCGCCGGCATCGACCAGTCCTGGTGGCTGCTCGATCCCTCGGGCCAGCGCGTCTCGGTCTGGCCGGGCACGGCCGTGCTGAACGGCGCCACCGGCTGGAACTCCTACCTGCCGAATTTCGTCAAAGACCATGTCTGGTCGACCGGACTCTGGGACGGCGTGATGTACGACGAGTTCTCGGCCAACATCTCCTGGGTCAACGGCGGCAACATCGACATGCACCGGAGCGGATCGCGGACCGACCCGGCGCTCGCCGACACGGCCTGGCACCGGGGCATGATCAACATCCTGAAGAACACCCGCGACCTGCTCGGACCGGACGCGGTCATCATCACCAACGGCGACTCGACCGACGACCTCCAGCCCTACGTCAACGGCCGGATGTTCGAGTCCTTCCCCACTCCCTGGGAGGCCGGCGGCACCTGGCCGGGCGTCATGGCCAACTACCTGAGGCTCCAGACCCGCGTCGGCTATCCGCCGGTCTTCGTGGTCAACGCCAACACCGGCAACACCGGCGAGAACGCCGACTTCCGCAAGGTGCGCTACTCGCTCTGCTCGACGCTCCTGGCCGCCGGCTTCTTCAGCTTCGACTTCGGCGAGTCCGACCACGGCCAGCTCTGGCGCTACGACGAGGAGGACGCCCGGCTGGGCCGGCCGCTCACGGCGGCGGTCAACCTGCTGCCCGGCGCCAAGCGCGGCGACGCCCCCGGACTCTGGCGCCGCGACTTCGAACAGGGCGTGGTACTGGTCAACGCCACGGGCGCGTCCAAGACCGTGAAGTTCAACGAGGAACTGGAGCGGCTGCACGGCAGCCAGGCGCCGGACGTCAACGACGGTTCGCTGACCGACAGCGTCACCCTTTCCCCCAGCGACGGACTGATCCTGCTCAAGCCGATCGAGAAGCTGATCGGCGCCCCCTACCCCAACGGCTCCTACGCCCGGATCTTCAACGCCGCCGGCGAGCGCGTCCGCAACGGCTTCTTCGCCTACACCGCACCTTTCGGCGGCAGCGCCACGGTCGAGATCAAGGACATCGACGGCGACGGCGCGGCCGAGAAGGTCGTGGCCGACAACGGACAGATAGCGGTCTACTCGGCTGCCGGCGACCAGCGCGCCGCCTTTAGGCCGTTCGGCGACAAGTTCGCCTACCCGGTCACTTTCGCCCTGGGCGACCTGGACGCCGACGGCAAGGATGAGATCGTGGCGGCCGCGGGCAAGGGCGGCCAGCCGCTCGTCCGGGTCTTCAGCGGCGCCGGCGTAGCGCAGGGCAGCGCCTGGTCCGCCTTCGACACCGCCTTCCGGGGCGGGGTCAGCGTGGCCGCGGCCGATCTCAGCGGCGACGGCCGGGCCGAGATCATCGTGGGCGCCGGGCCGGGCGGCGGGCCGCAGGTCCGCGTCTTCAACCGGGCCGGG
>JBAIXY010000140.1:0-1745 GCA_037916205.1 Vicinamibacterales bacterium
TCCGAGAGCACCTACCAGGAGTGGTCGCTCAAGTACGGCCACATCTTCGAGGCCGGCATCGGCGCCGAGGCCGTCCGCTACCTGCTGGACAAGATCCAGCTGGAGCCGGCCATCACTGAGATGGACGCGGCCATCGCCGACGAGCCGCTCGGCACCAAGTACGACAAGCTGGTCCGCCGCGTCAAGCTGCTCCGGTCGCTCATGCTCAACAGCATCCGGCCCGAGTGGATGATCCTGACGACCATCCCGGTCATCCCGCCGGACCTGCGCCCGATGGTGCCGCTCGACGGCGGCCGGTTCGCGGCCTCCGACCTGAACGACCTCTACCGCCGCGTCATCAACCGCAACAACCGCCTGAAGAAGCTGGTCGAACTGAACGCCCCGGAGGTCATCACCCGCAACGAGAAGCGCATGCTCCAGGAGGCGGTCGACGCCCTGATCGACAACTCGGCCCGCCAGTCCAAGACCGTGCTGGCCACCACCGGCAAGAAGCGCCAGCTCAAGTCGCTGGCCGACATCCTCAAGGGCAAGCAGGGCCGTTTCCGCCAGAACCTGCTCGGCAAGCGCATCGACTATTCCGGCCGCTCGGTCATCGTCGTCGGCCCGTCGCTCCACCTGAACCAGTGCGGCCTGCCCAAGCGCATGGCCCTGGAGCTCTTCAAGCCGTTCGTCATCTCCAAGCTGATCGAGCGCGGCTTCGTCCATAACATCCGCAGCGCCAACCGCTTCATCGAGGCCGACCACAGCGAGGTCTGGGACATCCTCGAGGAGACGACCAAGGACGCGCTGGTCATGCTGAACCGCGCCCCGACCCTGCACCGCCTCGGCATCCAGGCTTTCCATCCGAAGCTGATCGAAGGCAAGGCCATCCAGATCCACCCCATGGTCTGCCCGTCGTTCAACGCCGACTTCGACGGCGACCAGATGGCCGTTCACGTGCCGCTGACCGAGGAGGCCAAGGAAGAGGTCCGGACCCGCATGGTCTCGACCCAGAACCTGCTCAAGCCGGCCACCGGCGCGCCGATCATGCGCCCGGACAAGGACGTGGCCTGGGGCATTTATTACATGACCATGGTCATCCCGCCGCAGAACGGCCGGGAGAAGCCGCTGGCCTTCGGCGACGTCAAGGAGGCCGTCCTGGCCTACCGTCTGAAGAAGATCGAGCTGCGCGAGAGGATCCTGGTCCGCCTCGAGTCCGGCGCCAAGCCGACCGAGACCAACATCGGCCGCATCTTCCTGAACCGCACGCTCCCGGAGGGCTGGCCCTACGTCAACGAACAGCTCGACGCCAAGAAGCTGACCGAGATGGTCCGCAAGTGCCTGGAGACCTACGGCCGCGAGCGGACCACCGAACTGCTGGACGCCCTGAAGGAACTCGGTTTCCACTACATCACCAAGTCAGGTTATTCCTGGGGCATGGCCGACCTGCCGTTCATCGATGAGAAGAAGGTGCTGATCGCCGAGGGCGACAAGCGCATCGAGGAGATCGAGGAACAGTACAACGAAGGCCTGCTGACCCAGTCCGAGCGCCACTCCAAGATCGTCGACGTCTGGACCGAGATCAAGGACCGCGTCACCAAGCTGTCCAAGGAGAAGCTGCCCAAGCAGGGCTCGGTCGCCTCGATGATCGACTCCGGCGCCCGCGGTTCCTGGGGCCAGCTGACCCAGATCATCGGCATGAAGGGCCTGGTGTCCAACCCGGCCGGCGACATCATCGAGCTGCCGGTCAAGGCCAACTTCAAGGA
>JBAIXY010000141.1:0-1891 GCA_037916205.1 Vicinamibacterales bacterium
GTCTCCGCCTCGAGAAAGCCGCGCGACCGGAAGAACTCGCGCACCGCCGCGATGACGGCGGAGCGCTTCTCCATCCGGGCCCGGAAAGCCGGGTCGGCGGGCAGCCGCTTCCAGTTCGGGTCACTCATAGCCCTTACCAAAACCCCCGCCGGCGCTGGCGTATGGCGATACGCACCGCGCCGCGCGGGGGCCCTGTCTCGATGGCGGTTATTTGACGACGAACGGCAGGAGCGCCATGTGGCGGGCGCGCTTGATGGCCTGGGCCAGCATCCGCTGATGTTTGGCGCAGACGCCGCTGCGCCGGCGCGGGACGATCTTGCCGTAGGAAGAGGTGTAGCGCCTCAGCCCCTCGGCGTCCTTATAATCGATCGCCTTGACCTGGTTGATGCAGAACAGGCAGTGGCGCTGGTGCATCAGGGTGTTCTTCTGGTTTCGTTTCATCATAAGGCTTTAAAACGGTATATCCTCGACCCGGATCTCTTCGTTGCCGGCTTCGGCCTGGGCCGGGACCGCGGCCGCCGCGGGCTGGCGCGCGCCCTGGCCGCCGTTGCCGCGGTCGAGCATGATCATGTTCTCGGCGACGATCTCGGTGCGCTGACGCTTGACGCCGTCCTTGCCCTCCCAGTCCCGGGTCTGCAGGCGGCCCTCGACGTAGACCTTGCGGCCCTTGCCCAGGTACTGTCCGCAGATCTCGGCCAGCTTGCCCCAGGCGACGATGTTATGGAACTCGACCTTCTCCTGTTTCTGGCCCGAGGCGTCGGTCCAGGAGGAGTTGGTGGCCACGCCGAAAGAGGCGACGGTCTTGCCGTTGGGGGTCGTCCTGATCTCCGGATCGCGGGTCAGGTTGCCGATGAGCATTGCGCGATTGAGGTTCATAGAAGATGGATATTATTTCCGCCGGCCGGCGCCGTCGTGGCGGCGTCCGCGGACGGTCGATCCCGAAGGATCAGAGAATGTCCTCGGTAAGGATCTCGTCCAGCTTCTTATCCAGATCGGCCATGTTGATCTTCTCCTTGGGCGGCAGCGGCTGCTGCTGCATCGGCGGCGCGGGCGGGCGGGCCGGCTGCTCCTCGGCGCGGACGCGGCGCGGCTCCTCTTCGACGAAAGCCGGGATCTTGGAGATGGCCGGTTCTTTCTGGACGATGAAAAAACGCAGGACGTCGGCCGACAGCCTCAGCATCTCGTTCAGCTTGGCGACCACCGCCTGTTCGGCGTCGAAGAACGACAGGACGTAGTTGCCGACGCGGACGTTGCCGATCGGATAGGCCAGTTTGCGGCGGCCCAGCTGATGGGTCTCGGACACGGCGCCGCCGGCGGCAGTGACGATCCCGTTGATCTTTTCCGACATCTGCTTCAGCTCGTCCTCCGTGTACTTGGCCGGAAGCAGATAAAGGAGTTCGTACTTCTCCATAAATTAGTTCGCCTTTTTCGCGCCGCCGGGTTAAGGGCTGGCGCGAACCGGTCCGATGAGTTAAATTGCGGACCGATCGCGGAAAAAAGGCCTAAATGACGCTTATTCAGGCGTCGTGGGCCAACGATAACACAACCTTTAAGCCGGCGCAAGGTCGCTACCGGGCGGTCCGCGAGGCCTCGTCCGGCGCAAAAGACCCGGAAATGGTAAGATTAACGCGTCACTGATGTTATGAAATATTTCTTCGTCCTCGGATCGAACCCGTCGCTGTCGATCGCTGAGATCGCCGCCGTCTTGGGCATGCGCGCCGCCAATTTTGGCCTCAGTTCGTCCCAGGTCCTGGTCGTCGAAAGCGGCGCCGGCCTGGACCCGGTCGCGTTGATGGGCCGGCTCGGCGGCACGGTCAAGATCGGCGTCATGATGGAGATGCCGCACGGCCCCGCGGCCGAGGCGGCCGCGGACCTGATGACGGAAAAACTT
>JBAIXY010000142.1:0-9571 GCA_037916205.1 Vicinamibacterales bacterium
ACGACCGACAGCATCCTCGGCCTGCCCAAGGAACTGACCCGTCATCTGATCGAAGAAGTATCCTAATGAGGTTCGTATGCCCAAGAACCCCGAACAGTCCCGGCCCAAGGTCGGCGTCGGCGTGATGATCTTCAAGAACGGCAAGGTGCTCCTGGCCATGCGCAAGAGCAGCCACGGCGCCGGCGAGTACGCTTTTCCCGGCGGCCATCTTGAGTGGATGGAATCGTTCGAGGAGTGCGCCCGCCGCGAGACGCGCGAGGAGTGCGGCCTGGAGATCGACAACGTCCGCTTCCACTTCCTGGCCAACGTCAAGAAGTACGCGCCCAAGCATTACGTCCATGTCGGGCTCGTCGCCGAATGGCTGGCCGGCGAGCCGGCGGTGCTGGAACCGAAGAAAAGCGAATCCTGGAACTGGTACGACCTCGACCGCCTGCCCGAGCCGCTCTTCGAGCAGACCCGCCTGGCCTTCGAAGCGCTGAAGACCGGGCGGGTATATTTCGACGCCGAACGTTAGGGCGCGCCGCTGTCCGGAAAAACAAAAACCCCGGCCGAAGCCGGGGTTTTCGCGCTCCGCGCGGCTGCATGAGCGAGCCGCGGAGCCTGCGTTCGAGAGATGAAGTTCGGTGTCAGGCGAAACAATGTCTTTTATCCTGTCAGAGCTTCCGGACCAGTGCGTCCTATTAAATTGTCTTTCGAACAATCGCGTGTCCTCGTGGAATTCCGGTTTCAGGCTTTACCGAGTGGCTTTTCCGCCTTATTTGATAAGGCGGCTACCCTGTTCCGACAACTTCCGTTTCAGACGAGCAATGATTGCACTAGCGGGCATAATAACATAGAATTGTTTCACTGTCAATGCCCGCGGGGCAAAAATTAGGCTCAATTAAGCTTGCGCCAACATGATACTCAACGACGCCGATATCGCCAGGCTGATGGACGATGGTAAGATCGTCGTCCTGCCCGAATTCGACCGCGCCGACATCCGGCCCACGGGCATCCGGCTGCATCTGGCCGATGATCTCCTGGTCCCGCCGGCCGGCCAGACGGCCGACCTGGCCGGCTGCCAGCTGAAGTTCGATCCGGTCAGGATCGGCGCCGACGGCTACCGCCTGAAGCCGGGACAGTTCGTCCTGGGCGCGACCAGCGAGAGCTTCCAGATGCCCCGCGAGGTCGTCGGTTCCATCGAAGGCCGGAGCACCTGCGCCCGCGTGGGGCTGATCGTCCACTGCACCTCGAGCACCATCGACGGCAATTACGACGCGCCGGGCAAGGTCACCCTGGAGATGGCCAACCTCGGGCCGTTCGAGATCATCCTGCGCGCCGGCGCTCCGATCGCCCTGCTCACTTTCATCAAATTGACCTCGCCGGTCGCGGCCGCCGGCACCAAGTACGGCGCCCAGCAGTCGGCCGCCGCCCCCAAGTTCTGACCGCAACGCCTATGACCCGCTACGACAAGCTCGTCCGCGACAAGATACCGGAGATCGTCCGCGCCCGCGGCGGCCAGCCGAAGACCCACATCGCCGGCCAGGCCGAGTACTGGCTGAAGCTGAAGGCCAAGCTGGGCGAGGAGGTCGCCGAGTTCGCCGCGAGCGAGGCGATCGAGGAACTGGCCGACATCTGGGAGGTCATCGACGCGATCATCGAACACAAGAAGTTCACGACGGCCGAGGTCGCCGCGGCCAAGGCCCAGAAGCTGGCCGAGCGCGGCGGCTTCAAGAGGCGGATCATCCTGGAGGAATCGTGATATGCCGGCAGAACGCATCAGCCTGGACCAGGCCAAGACCGACAAGCTTTTCTACGTCGTGGCCAACGTGGTCGTCTGGCGGCCCGAGGACGGCCGCTGCCTGGTGCTGCGCCGCTCGTCCCGCGAGAAGGTCCACCCCGGCAAGTGGTGCGTGCCCGGCGGCAAGCTGGAATGGGCCGACCTGGACGTGGCCAAGCCGACCCGGCTGAACGGCGAGGTGCTCGACTTCGAGGACGCGATCGAGAAGCTCCTGGTCCGCGAGACGCGCGAGGAGGCCGGCGTCGAGATCGACCCGAACCTGAGCTACGTGAACAGCGTCGCCTACGTTCGCGCCGACGGCGTGCCGACGCTCTTGATCAAGTTCGCCGCCCGCTATCTCGGCGGCGAGGTCCGGACCGAGCAGGGGAGTTTCGACGGCCACGCCTGGGTGAACGCCGAGGAGGTCAAGAAGCTCGACTGCATCCTGGGCATTCCACGCGAGGTAGCCAAGACCGTCGCCGTCTTCGAACCCTGGCACCGGATGCATCGGCGCGCCCGAGCGAAGCGTCTCTTCGATAATTGATATATGGACAACAGCTACTGGTATTACACCCTGAGCGCCATCCCGCAGACCCTGGCCGCCGGCCTGGCCCTGGCCGCGACCTTCGTCATCTTCAAGATGAGCCTGCTCAACGACCAGATCGAAACGCGCGCCTCCGAGATGGCCAAGCTCCTGGCCCTGGCCGGCTCGGGCAGCGCCGACGACGGAGAGTTCAAGGAACAGGCTGACCACAAGCACATGCTCAAGATCTTCGCCGGCGTGTTGCCGGCGCTGGATGCGCAGCCAGAGCTTGTGGCCAAGATCGCGTCTTTCTACGGCGGCGCTGGGGCCAGGCCTGACCTGCTCGACCGGGACGACCCGGCTCATCATAAAGTGGTCACGCACCTGAAGCGCCTCCGTCACTCCTTTACCGGTCTGCTTGAGCACAAGCGCCGCTCCTTCGGCTACCTGAAGCGCAACCTGATCTTCACTCTGGCGCCGATGTCGGCGTCGCTGTTCCTCCTGCCGCTCCATGATTACATCGAGCACGACCCGTTCCACGGGGTGCTGATCGACGACCTGATCGTCGCCGTGCTGGTCGGCTGCACCATCGCCAGCCTCTGCTACACTGCTTACAGCGTCTGGAAGATCGCCAACTACTGACACCATGCCTGCGGCCGAGAACAAACTGCTGACGGAACTGAGATCGCTCGGCCTGTCGCCGGACGATTTCGTCGTCTTCGGCAGCGGGCCGATGATGGTCCGCGGTTTGCGGCAGAGCCGCGACCTCGACGTGCTGGCCCGCGGCCCGGCCTGGGAGAAGGCCTGGGGCGCCGGCGAGCGCGGCCGCTCGAAGATGGGCGACCGGGCCGCCGTCTTCTTCGGCGGCGACATCGAGGTCTTCGACAGCTGGGGGCCGGGTGACTGGGACATCGACGAGCTGATCGACGGCGCCGACGTCATCGACGGCATCAGGTTCGCGACGCTCGACAACGTCCTGAAATGGAAGCGGCGCGTGGGCCGGCCGAAGGACCTCGAGGATATCCGGCTGGTCGAAAGATATCTGGAGCGGAAATAGGCTTATTTTGGGGAGCCGCCGTCGGGTTGACGCCGACGGCTTTTGTTGCTAAATTATCCGGTTCCGCGTCCGAACGCGGGACGCCGTTCTTTTCCAATATCTAGCTGGAGGCAGGATCATGTCTGTTGATCCTCAGGAAACGAGGAAGATCGCCAAGAACTGGCGGGAATACCTCGCTGACATGCGCGAGACCCTCCGGGTCTTCGCCTGGGTCTGGCGCGAGCTCATCGGCCCCGAAAGCCGTCGCTGGTCGCGCCTCATGCTCGTACCCATCATCGCAAGTTCCGTGTTCGGCATGGCCCAGCCATGGCTGGTCAAGTGGGTCTTCGACGGCATCATCGGCAAGAGCCACCGTCTGATCGTCATCGGCCTCGTCGGCTTCGTCGGCTGCCTGCTCTTGAAGCAGCTGGCCAACTACCTGACGATGTACTTCCGCGAGTTCATGCTGGGCGCCAACGACGTCCGCATCGACGAGCGCATCAGCGAACTCTTCTTCGCCAAGTCCCTCGGCCAGCACCTGCGCGACAACAGCACGCTGTCCGTCGGCAACATGGAGAAGGGCCGCGGCCGGGTGATGTTCATCCAGGAGATGATCCTCTTCAACTGGCTGTCGGTGCTCCTGAACCTGGTCATCACTTTCTTCTTCCTCTGGTACCTGTCGCGGTTCGTCGGCCTGGTCATCACGGCCCTGCTCGCGAATTACCTGGTCTGGACCTTCTTCCTCAACCGCCGCTGCCTCGAGGCCTGCACGCCCATCGACGCCGAGTTCCGGAAGCACAACCGCTACCGGGTCGAGCGCTGGGACAAGGTCGAGCGGGTCAAGACCTGCGGCAAGGAGGCCGAGGAGGTCGCCGCCATCACCGATTGGAAGAAACGGATCTTCGGCGACGACCGGAAGTTCTGGCTCTGGTTCATCGGGATGATCAACCTGCGGTCGCTGATCGACATCGGCGTCCTGACGCTGATCATGGCCTACGGGGCCTGGCGCGCCGTCGAGGGCGTCTGGACCATCGGCCTGCTCTATCCGCTGTTCAGCTGGAGCCGGGTCTTCACCGACAACATGTGGATGATCTCCCAGATGGAGCACCAGCTCAACTCGGCCATGCCGTCGGTGAGGTCGATGATGGAGGCGCTGACCGCGCCTCCGGACATCACCGACCGGCCGGACGCGGAAGAACTGCCGCCGATCGCCGCGCCAAGCGTCGAGTTCCGGGGCGTCGGCCACGCCTACGCCGCCGCCGGCGTGGACGAGGACGAGGCCGGACCGGCCGCAGCGCCCGCGGGCCCCAAGCCCAGGTCTGTGCTCTCCAACGTCAGCTTCAGCGTCGCGTCTGGGGAGAAGGCGGCGCTCATCGGTTCGAGCGGCGCCGGCAAGACGACGATCATGCGCATCCTGCAGCGCTACATGGACCCGGAGAAGGGGAGCGTGCTGGTGAACGGGCGCGATCTGCGCTGCTGGCGCCAGGCCTCCTGGACGGCGGCGCTGGGATACATCGCCCAGCAGGCCCAGGTCTTCGACGGCACCATCCGTTCGAACCTGCTCTACGGACTGACGCCGGCGGAGCGCGAACGGGTGACCGACGACGACCTCTGGACCCTGATCCGACGGCTGAAGATCGACTTCGGCGACCGCCTGACGGAAGGACTGGACACCAAGGTCGGCCGGAACGGCATCAAGCTGTCCGGCGGCGAGGCCCAGCGCCTGATGATCGGCGCCGCGGCCATGCGGCATCCGCGCTTCATGATCGTGGACGAGGCCACGAGCAGCCTGGACTCGACGACCGAAAAGGCCGTCCAGCAAGGTCTGGCCGAGGTCCTGTCCGGCGGCATGAGCGCACTGATCATCGCCCACCGCCTGAGCACCGTTCGCCATCTCTGCACCAAGTTCGTCGTGCTGAAGAGCAGCGACGAGCTGGCCGACGGCGAGGCCCAGGTCGAGGCTGCGGCCGGCTCCTTCGAGGAGCTCTATCGCGTCTCGCCGACCTTCCGCCGGCTGGCCGACGACCAAGGCGTGGTCATCGGCTGAACTCCGTCCGCCCGGACCTCCGGGCGGATTTTTTATTCGGAAATAAGGCCGGAAGGCCGTCGGGACCGCCCGGGTTGCCAAAATCAGGCCCCTGAATTAACATATTTCGCAGTTGTCCCCACGCCATTGAGGCGGCGGGGCCTCGCCGTCCCGCGCCAGCGGGGCCAGCGTTTTTTGTTCATATCCGACTATGCCTAAGTTGAACCTCCGAACGGTTCCGTCGTCGATCGGAAAATTCATCGGCTCGCTGTTCGTCCCCAGGACGCCGCGCGGCCGTGTGCGTCAGGCCGTGCTGCTGGTGGCGGCGCTCCTGGTCCTGGCCGGCAACCTCAGCTACCCGAAGTACTGGGACTCCGCCGCCGACTGGGTCAAGGCCAAGACCGGCCTGGCCGTGCCGCATTTCTGGAACGTGCCTTACCGCCTGGGCCTCGACCTGCAGGGCGGCACGCATCTCGTCTACATCGCCGACGTCCGTGACATCCCCGAGAGCAGCCGCGACGAGGCCATCTCCGGCGTCCGCGACGTCATCGAGCGCCGGGTCAACGCCTTCGGCATCTCCGAGCCGCTGGTCCAGACCAACAAGTCCGGCAACGACTGGCGCGTGACCGTCGATCTGGCCGGCGTCAAGGACATCACCGAGGCCATCAAGCAGATCGGCGAGACGCCGATCCTGGAGTTCAAGGAGTCGAGCGGCGAACAGCAGCCGACGCTGACCGCCGAGCAGCAGAAGCAGCTCGACGACGAGAACGCCGCCATCAAGGCCAAGGCCGACGAGGCCATGGACAAGGCCAAGGCCCCGGGCGCCGATTTCGCCGCGCTGGCCAAGGAGTACTCCGACGACGTTTCCACCAAGGACAACGGCGGCGACCTCGGCTTCGTCAGCCCGAGCGGCCCGTACGCCGAAATGGTCAACCAGGTCCTGGCCGACAAGCGGCTCAAGGAGGGCGGCATCCTGCCCGAGCTGGTCGAGACCAGCAACAGCTACGCCATCGTCAAGTACGGCGGCAAGCAGGAGTCGGGCAAGGAGGTCCACGCCGAACACATCCTGATCTGCTGGACCGGCGCCGACCGCTGCGACTCGAAACGGACCAAGGAGGAGGCCAAGGCCCTGGCCGACAACCTCAAGTCCCGGGCGACCAAGTCGAATTTCGCCGCCCTGGCCAAGAGCAATTCCGACGACAAGGGCAGCGCCGAAGCCGGCGGCGACCTCGGCTGGTTCGCCAAGGGCGCCATGGTGCCCGAGTTCGAGACGGCGGCCTTCGCCCTGCCGGTCGGCGGCATCTCCGACATCGTCGAGACCCAGTTCGGCTATCACATCATCTACAAGCTCGATGAGCGGCCGACCTACGACTACCACCTGTTCGCCATCTCGCTCATGAAGCGGACCGCCGCCGACATACTGCCGGCCGCTTCGCCCTGGAAGAACACCCCGCTCTCCGGCAAGCACCTCAAGAAAGCCGTCCTGCAGTTCGCCTCGCAGACCGGAGAACCGGAGGTCGGCATCACTTTCAATGACGAAGGCAAGCAGCTCTTCGCCGATATCACCGGCCGCAACGTCGGCAAGCCGGTGGCCATCTTCCTGGACAACCAGCCGCTGTCGATCCCGACGGTGCAGGAGCAGATCAGCGACGGCAGCGCGGTCATCACCGGCAAGTTCACCGTGCAGGAGGCCAAGCTCTTGGCCCGCCGCCTGAACGCCGGCGCCCTGCCCGTGCCGATCACCCTGGAGAGCCAGCAGTCGGTCGGAGCCTCGCTCGGTCAGGACTCGCTCCAGGCCAGCCTGTTCGCCGGGCTGCTCGGCTTCCTGATCATCGCCCTGTTCATGCTGCTCTACTACCGCCTGCCGGGCCTCCTGGCCATTTTCGCCCTGACCCTCTACACGGCGCTGAACGCCGCGCTCTACAAGCTGATCCCGGTCACCCTGACGCTCTCGGGCATCGCCGGCTTCATCCTGTCGGTGGGCATGGCCGTGGACGCCAACATCCTGATCTTCGAGCGCATGAAGGAGGAACTGAAGCGCGGCCGCCCGCTCGGCTCGGCCATCGACGAGGGCTTCAAGCGCGCCTGGCTGTCGATCCGCGACTCCAACTTCACCACCATCATCTCCTGCCTGATCCTGTTCTACACCAGCTCGAGCCTGATCAAGGGCTTCGCCCTGACGCTCGGACTCGGCGTCCTGGT
Organism: Vicinamibacterales bacterium; assembly: GCA_037916205.1. Lineage (GTDB taxonomy): Bacteria > Patescibacteriota > Patescibacteriia > SG8-24 > SG8-24 > JBAIWZ01. The sequence continues at coordinate 7,547 of JBAIXY010000142.1, forward strand.
GTCGATGTTCTCGGCCATCACCGTGAGCCGGACGCTTCTGCGCCTGGTCTCCGGCTGGCGCGGCTTCCGGAACCCGGTCCTCTACCTGCCCGGGCTGTCGCGGCTGCCCAAGGCCGCGGAGGAGACGGTCGAAGCCTAACGCCCGAACACGCCTATGAGACTTCCCATCATCAAGTACCGCAATCTCTGGTTCACCTTGTCCGTCGTCCTGACCATCGCCAGCATCGCCTCCATCCTCGCCTACGGGCTGCGCTGGGGGATCGATTTCACCGGCGGCTCCCTCATGGAGCTCAGGGTGGACCAGATGCCGCAGATCCAGGAGGTCAACGACCTTCTCGGCGGGGCCGGCTACAAGGACAGCGTCGTCCAGCCGGTCGGCAGCGACGGCCTTCTGGTCCGCCTGCCGAACATCGACGAAAAGGCCCACCAGGAACTGCTCGCCAAGCTGGGCGAGAAGTTCGGCGGCCTGAAGGAGCTGCGTTTCGAGGCGGTCGGTCCGAGCGTCGGCAACGAGCTGCGCAAGAACGCCCTCTGGTCCCTCTCCCTGGTGCTCCTGGGCATCTGCTCCTACATCGCTTTCGCTTTCCGCAAGGTCTCCAAGCCCGTGGCTTCCTGGAAGTACGGCATCATCACCCTGATCCCGGCCATCTTCCACGACGTGCTGCTGCCGATCGGCGTCACCGCCGCCCTCGGCCATTTCCTGCTGGTCGAGGTCAACTCGGCCTTCATCGCCGCCATTCTGACCGTGCTGGGCTTCTCGGTCCACGACACCATCGTCGTCTTCGACCGGATCCGCGAGAACCTGCTCAAGACCAGCGGCGCCTTCGAGGACATCGTCGAGCGCAGCGTCAACGAGACCCTGGCCCGCTCGATCAACACCTCGCTGACCATCTTCTTCCCGCTGCTGACCATCTTCCTGTTCGGCGGCCAGAGCCTGAAGTGGTTCGCCCTGACCCTGATCATCGGCCTGATCGCCGGCACCTATTCCTCGATCTTCCTCTGCGCGCCGCTCCTGGTCGTCTTCCAGAAGAAGTCCAGCCGCTGATCGCCGGCCCAAGAGAACCGAAACCGCCCCTCCGGACCGTCCGGAGGGGCTTTGGAATCGGCAAGAGGGGAGCCGGCCAAAAGACGCCTTATTTAAGTTGAAATTTCGCTGAAAATCTGCTAAACTGAATTAGTAGATAAGCTCGCGTAATTCCGCGCTTTTCAGGCGATGCAATTTCCGACGATCTACATCAATTTGGGTTATTTCCTGGACCTGGGCAGCCTGCCTTTTCCGGTCATGCTGGCCAGGTTGTTTCTTGATGGCGGCTGGATCGTCGTCGTTTTGGTCGTGCTCTACGGCGGCTGGCTGCTCTGGGTGCAGGAGCGCCAGATCAAGTACGCCAAGACCGTCACCACCACCCTCCTGGCCATCGACATCCCGCGGCAGAACGAACAGACGCCCAAGGCCGTGGAGCAGATCTTCAACCACATCTCCGGCGCCTATTCCGGCCTGGACAATTACGAGAAGTACTGGCTGGGCAAGTTCCAGGCGACTTTCAGCTTCGAGATCGTCTCCATCGGCGGCTACGTCCAGTTCCTGGTCCATTGCTGGAGCAAGTTCCGCGACCTGGTCGAGTCGGCCGTCTATTCGCAGTATCCCGACGCCGAGATCATCGAGGTCGACGACTACGCCGACAAGGTGCCGGCGCTTTACCCGAACCCCGAATGGGACGCCTGGGGCACTGAATACGTCCTCAAGAAGCCCAGCGTCTTCCCGCTCCGGACCCACATCCAGTTCGAGCACAGCCTGTCCGAGGAGTATTTCAAGGACCCGATCTCCTCGATCCTCGAGGTGATGAGCGCGATCAAGCCGGGCGAGCAGCTCTGGGTGCAGATCCTGGTCACGCCGACCGACGATTCCTGGAAGGAGGCGACCCAGAAGGTCGTCGACAGGATGATGGGCCGGGTGGTCGCGCCGAAGAAAACGATCGTCGACCACATCGTCGACATCCCGATCATGGCGGCGACCGAGATGGCCAA
>JBAIXY010000143.1:0-5569 GCA_037916205.1 Vicinamibacterales bacterium
CCGCGGGACCTGCCTTTCGGCCAGCTCCCCGGCTTCGAGAAGCTCCGTTCGCTCGAAGGCCACGCCCGTCGCGTGGTCTGCGGCGAGCTCGGCGGGCGCAAGGTCGTCGCCCTGCGCGGCCGGGTGCATCTGAACGAGGAGCCGTACAACCCGGCGCTGGCCGAGATGGTCCGGCTCCAGGTGGAGATGCTCCTGCAGCTCGGCGTCGACCGGCTGATCCTGACCTGCGCCGCCGGTTCGCTCTCGCCCGACCTCAGGGTCGGCGACATCTGCGTGGTCGACGGCCTGGTGACCGTCTTCGCCCCGGACATGCCGCTCTACGGCGGCGAGTTCTGTTCGCCCGAGGACGCGCTCGACCGCGAGCTGGCCGGCCTGGCCGTCGCCCAGGCGCGTCTGGTCGAACCGGATCTCGAAGCGGTCCTCGGCGGGCACGTCATGGTCCGCGGCCCGTTCTTCGAGGGCCGCCGCTACGACAAGCGGCTCCTGGCCGCGGCCGGCGCCAAGGTCGTGGGCATGAGCGTCCTGCCCGAGTGCTGCGTGGCCGCGCTCTACCCCGGCGTCAAGGCCGCCGCCCTGGCCTTCGTCACGAACAGCGAGGCCGAGGAGCACTCGCACGAGACGAACCTCGAGCGCTCCAGGCGCTCCGCCCAGGCGCTCGGCGCCTACCTCACCCGCATCGTCGCCGGACTCGGCGGCTGAAACGGGACCGTCCGGACCGCCGGACGGTTTTTTTGTCGTCGGCGCCATTTGCCGAAAACCGGCCGGCCCGCTAAGCTCAGCGCGGTTCTTTCAAGGAGGATCCATGACCCTGCGCGAACTCCAGGAGCATTGGAAGGAATACGAGATCGTCTCGTCCAACGGCAAGGCGCACGCCGTGCTCAAGGACCTGTTCATGATCTGCTGGGGCGAGATGAAGGGCGGCCTGCTCTTCGACTCCGGCGGCGAACAGGGCGCCCCGGCCGCGATCATCCGGGTCGACGATCAGAACGTCTGCTATCTCAAGCGGGACTGGAACGCGCCGGCCGACCAGGGCTGGGCGCGGATCGGCCTGCTGAAAAAACTCTGACCGCGGCGACGCGGTGTTTTTTTATGCCGCTGCGCCTGATAGAATATAAGTATATGGCTGACCAGAGGCAAAAACCGGCCTCGCCGCGCTACGAGGTCCCGGCCGCCGAACGGCCGCCGGAAATGACCGAGCAACCGGAGGTCCGCCCCGATCTGCCGGAGATGACCACCGAACGGGGCGCCGCCTCGGAGATCGACACCGCCTACGGCGGCCTGGTTTCCAAGTACTTCAACGAAAAACGCGCCGTGGCCGACGTGACCGAATCGCAGGACACCGAGTATTTCGATTACGACTCGTACCTGGCCATGGAACAGCAGGGTCTGGAGAAGCTGGCCAACCCGGCGACGTCGCATGAACTGCAGCCGCGCGACGTGGCCATGCCGCTCGCCGACCTGGCCGGCTCGATGTCGGCCCGCGACCCGGAGGCCGCGGCCAACGCGACCGGCAACCCGGAATTCGACGCCAAGAGCGGGTCGGAATACGGACAGGCCAAAAAGGTCTTCATGGAGAGCTGCGCCAGGGCCTACCCGGGCGTCACGGTCAACGAAAGCGACCTGGGCGGCGAACTGAAACGCACGGCCGAACGGCTGGGCCGTTCGGCTGACGCCGGCGGAGCCGAACTGCCGGCCAAGGACATCGACGAACTTCTGGAGAAGGACCCGCGCGAGCTGGCGCGGCGGCTGGACGGGATCCTTCACCGGACCGGCGAGCTGCTGCAGATGCGCTCGCGGATCAACTTCGACAACCGCGACGAACAAAAACGGACCGAGGCCAGCGGCCACCTGGCGGGCGGGGTCGAGATGTTCTACAAGCTCCAGCTGCTGCGCGACAGCCTGCGCGAGAAGATGTACGGGCGTAAGGACGTGTCCCGGAAAGAGGCCGACGAGATCGACAGGATGCGCGCGGCCTTCGAGGGCGGCGCCGAAAGGTCCGGAACGGCGGAGGCCGCGCCGGAAAAGGAAGGCCGGCCGGAGGAAAAACAGGCGCTGGCTGCGGCGGAGGCGGCCGCCGGCGCCGAGAAGGCCGCGAGCGCCGAAGCCGAGAAAGCCGGACTTCCCTACGCGGAAACGAAAGGGCCGGCGCTCGAAGCGATGAAAGGCATCTGGCGGAAGGACCAGTCCCTGGCCGGCCGGCTGAATTCCCTTTCCGAGCGGGCCCGGAAACTCGCCGACCTCAAGATCGAAGCGGACCAGGGCATCGATCCGGACCGCGCCCTCCGTTATTCGCTGCGGCAGCTCTACGGCGAGATCCTGCCGGTCGAAAAGAAGGTCCTGGAGGAGGCTGCCCGCCGCGAGGCCGACCGCCGGCGCGAGAAAGGCGCCGCGGGTCCTGAACAGACGGTGTCCCCCGAAAGGCTGTTCGCGGAACTGGTCGGCGAACTGGCCAAAGAAAAAAGGGAACGGGGCTGAAGATAGGATCGCGCGCGCCGGCAGGGCCGGCGCTTTTAGTTTCCGCCCGGATTGACTAAGCGCCGATAAAAGGCTAAAAAACAGCTGAGTTCCTTCTCAAAGGAGGCTGTTCATGGGCTGGCCCAAGCTGCTGGTGCTGGTGCGGCACGCCGAATCCGAAGGCAACGTCCGCTCCGTCGACGAGCGCGCGAGCTACGACGTGGCGACGCACGCCTACGGTCTGACCGAGCGCGGTCGCGAGCAGGCGCGGATCACCGGCGAATACGTCCGCCGGACGTTCGGCAAGTTCGACTTTTACTACACCTCGTACTACCGCCGGGCCAAGGAGACCATGGCGCTGATGTACCCGGAAGCGAGGGTCCGCGAGGACCCGCGGCTGGCCGAGGCCCAGCGCGGCATCTGGCACGCCATGACCCGCGACGAGATCAGGCACTTCTTCCCCAGCGAGCTGGTCCGCAAGGACCGCGAGGGCCTTTACCACTTCCGCCCGATCGGCGGCGAGAACTGGCCCGACGTCGAGCTGCGGATCCACAGTTTCCTGGGGACGCTGGCCCGCGACGGCGCCGGCGGGAAGGGGCTGCTCGTCGTCCACGGCCACTGGCTCCTGCTGTTCCAGCGGCTGATCCATCACTTCCCGATCGACGAGGTCGTGGAGCGCTACCACGCCGGCGTCTTCGAGAACGCCTCGGTCACGGTCTATCGCGGCCGCGGCTGGCTGCAGCCCCGGCTCGTCCTGGCCGAGGAGAACATCGTTCCCTGGAAAGGCGTGATCGCCTGACCTTCCTGAACACCCGGTTCGCCGGGTGTTTTTTATTCGGCCGCGGCCGGCAACTAAAACCGGCCGCGTCGCCGCGGCCGGCCGTGTCGGTCGTGGTCAATTACGACGGCGCCCGCCGGCTCAGAACGCGCCAAAACTGCTGAGCGTCCCGAAGTAGATCGGAATGACGATGATCAGCCCGATGAGAGGCAGCACCACCGTGACCAGGGTGACGATCAGCGTCCAGAGGAAATATTTGCGGGTCTTCTCCACCGAAACGTAGACGGCATTCACCTGCCGCTGCAGATCGTCCAATTTTTTGCCCGTCTCCTCGTCCATAATGGTTCAGTTAGTGACCTCGAAATACCGGTCCGTGCCGTTCCAGCCCGGCGTCGCCGCCTGGAGCACGCCGGTGCCGCCGCCGGGCGTCGGCGTCGTGACGCCAGTGACCGTGACCGGTTCGGCGGCGTTCTCCAGATTGCCCCAGATGGCGCACTTGGAGCCGTCGGCGGAAACGGCGTAGCGATAGTAGGTGTCCGAATCAGTGCCTTTCCTGGGATCGCGAGGCGGATTTCCGACCATCCGGGCGTATTGCGGGTTCTTCGCCTTGAGCTCCGTGATCAGGACCCCCAGGTCGTATTCGCCGGGGCCGGCGTCCGGCGTGTAGCAGCTGGCCGACAAGAAACGGCCGATCTGGGCCAGGTCGTTCTTCCGCTTGGCGTCGCGGGCCTTCTTCAGCGCGCCGCCGGCGCTCACGGCCGCGATCGTGGCCAGGATGCCGATGATGCCGATGACCACCAGCAGTTCGACGAGGGTGAATCCTTTCCGTCGCCCTGCCCCGCCGCGCCGCGTCGGTCGATGACCGATCATATGTTCGGGATGACGTTCTTTACGCATTTGCTATGATTATAGCATAGCGATAAGCACTGGACACTCATATGAGATTTTCCCCGGAATCGGCTTCTTCGGAGGCCCGCGAGGCCGAAAACAAGGCCCGCGTCGACGGCGTCAGGCAGGAACTGGCCTCTTTCGCCCAGGACCACGGCCTGCGCGGACTGGATGACCGCGTCAAGCGCGGCCTGGACCCGGTCGGGATCATGGCCGTGGCCGAGACGCGGCGGCCGGTCGAGTCGCTGGCCGCCAAGGAAGGCGGCCGCTACGAGGACGTGCTCAAGATGACCCTGGACATCCAGACCGGCGGGCCCTGGGCCTACGCCGCCAAGCTCAAGGAGGCCAAGGACCCGGACGCCAAGGTCTGGATGATGATGAACGCGGCCAACACCCTGGGCAAAGAGCGGGAGATGGACCTGACCGAGGCCGAATTCGCCGCCGACCTGGACCGCGTGCGCGGCAACCTGGCCGAGGCCGAGTCCGATCCGGAAAAATTCTTCGACAAGGCCCGGCAACACGTGCTTGAGGAATCTCAGAAGCGCTTCCGGGTCGTGGACGGCGTGCCCATCTCCGAGATGGACAACGGCTTCATCGCCATGGCCGTCAACGGCTACGAGGCCGGCATCATCCAGGACGCCGACGGGATGCTGTTCGTCGGCGCCAAACAGATCGACGACGAGGTGTTCAGGAAATGGGGCCTGCGCTCCGAGCTGCGCGAGGACCGGGGCCGCCGCGACGTTGAATTCTACGTGAACGGCAAGGGCGAGGCCCTGATCAAGAAGCTCTATCCCGGCTTTGCCGTCGTCCTGTCGCGCAACTTCGACCTGGCCAGGGCCGTGGCCCGGGCCTCGGACAAGAGCCGGCCGCTGGGTCCCGACGAATCGGTCGACCCGCCGGCTGAGGCGCTGTCCCACACCTTGTTCGAGCCGACCAGCCAGAAAGGGATGAAAAGCGGCGAGGTCAAGGAGGACCCGATGACCTTCCTCCGGAGCAAACCGGCCGGCCCATCCGCCGGCCCGGAGTCGTCGGAGACCGCGCTCGTCCGGCTCAAGGACCTGTTCTATGACGAGATGGCCTTCACCAAGAGCCAGGTCATTTTCCTCGATGCGCTGGAGAACCTGCGCCGAGAACGCGCCAAGAAAGGCAAGCCGCTGACCGAAAAGGACTTCGAGAAGACGGCCGAGAAGACCGACCGCAAGGTCAGGCAGAAGATGGACGAACTCAGGTACATGATCGACAGCATGTCGCCGTACCTGGACGAGCTGCCGGACGAGCCGCTCACGGTCATGGACATGGCCGGCGGCGCGGGCGATCTGGGCCTGGCCGTCAGCACCAAGCTCCTGGCCGAGGGCCGGAAGCTCAAGGAGACCCGGATCGTCGACCCGTTCAGCCGGCTGCACCAGCTCGACGTCTTCACCGATACCATCACCGACCACCTGCCCTTCC
>JBAIXY010000144.1:0-3526 GCA_037916205.1 Vicinamibacterales bacterium
GCATCATCCTGGGTGGCGCGGTGCTGATGATTGTGTTCTCGGCGGCAATCACGCCGCTGGTGGCGGCTCAGGTGGTTTGGGTGCTCGCCCATCCGGTCGTGGATATTCGCCGCGAAGGGAGCCGGCTCTTCGTCCAGGGTACCAGCTTATCGCGGGTCAAAAGCAGAGTTGTTCTGCCGCATATCACCGGTGAACTGTTGCCGGAATCCGACGCTCGTTTTTTTGAAAGGGTGAGCGGCACGCCCATGACCTTTTCCCGCGATGGCCGCAGCAAGGTGGCCCGTTTGACCGTGCCGCTCTTTGGCACGGAGCTTTCCTTTGTGAAAATTTCCGACCAGGCCCCGGAACCGCCCAAACCGCCGGTCGCAGTCCGCCTGGACCCGGAGCTCCTCGATGCCTGTGTCGGGCAATACGAATTTGCGGCGGACCGCCTGTTTCCCGATGGATTCAAACTGACCATCTGGCGGGAAGGGGGCCGGTTACTCGGCCGGGCTACGGATAAGAACGGCGGGTGGGGCGCTTTCGATCTTTATCCCGAGTCGGAAACCAATTTCTTTTTCACGATGACGATCATCGGCGTGCAGTTGACCTTCATCAAGAACGACCAGGGCGAGGTGACCTCCGTCATTCGTCACGTGGCCTGGTGGCCGGACCGCCAGGGAAAACGGACCGGGAACTGACCGCCGTTGAGTGCACTGTAGGACTCGAGCCGTGCACCGGGCTCTTCCGGGCGGACGCGTTACGGCCGAAAACCTCGCCGACACCATCCGCGCGTTCCCCACAACGCCTGTAAGGTTTTCGCCGCTTCCGCGACAATGGCGGAGATGAAAAAAATTCGCATTACTCTGTTCTCTTTGTTCCTGGCTGCGCCACTCCTGGCTCAAACCAAAACCTTGATCAACCTGGACCGCGACGGTGTCGCGCTTCAGGGTTACGATCCCGTCGCCTTCTTTAGCGACCACAAACCGGTGAAAGGCAAAATGGAATTCAAAAGCGTCTACCATGGCGGCACTTACTACTTTGCTTCTGCCGAGGCGAAGGCGGATTTCGACAAGGAACCCGCCAAGTACGAACCCGAATTCGGGGGGTTCTGCGCCTTTGGGGTCTCGCACAACAAGCTGGTCAAGGTCGACCCGGAAGCCTTCCAAATCGTCGACGGCCACCTCATGCTCCAGTACAGCAAGAGTGTGCAAACCGAATTTAACAAGGACACGCAGGGGAATCTCACCCGGGCCAGGGCGAATTGGTCCGGGCTCGTCGAAAAACAAGGCAAGCCATAGCCGCCGGCGGCCGGCGGCGGGCCAGGTAATCTTTTTACCCGGCCCGCCCCGGCACCGTAAGGTTCCGCCGCGCCCGCCGACGAATCCACATCGCGCATGAATCCAAAACCATCCACCGCCGGCCGGGACCTGATCGAGTCGGTCCTCGAAATGCTTAACCAGGGCGAAGCCCTCCTCGGCGAGCTCGAAAATGACCATTACGTCCGCCGGCTGCCGATGGCTTTCAACGCCTCCATCGGCGGGCATTATCGCCATTGCCTGGACCACTTTCGCAGCCTGCTGGATGCCGCCGCCGCGGGCGATTTGAACTACGACCACCGCGAGCGCGGCACGTTGATCGAGAGCGACCGCTTTGCCGCCTTGAACGCGACGCGCGCCCTGCGCGAGGGTTACCAACAACTGCCGGCGCAAGACCTGCAACGTGAACTCCTGGTGACCTGCAAGACCAGTTATGCGACGAACGGCTCTCAGGCCTCTCCCTCCACTGTCGGCCGCGAGATCATGTATGTCGTCGCGCATGCCGTCCACCACTACGCGCTGATTGGCCTCATGGGCGGTTTGATGGGCGTAAAGCTGCCCGCCGGTTTCGGTGTTGCCCCCTCCACCATGAAACACCAGGCCGAGGCCGCGGTCGTCGCTCAGCGGACCTGACCCGGGCCGCGTTGCCCGGCAGCTATGTCCGTCGAACTTTCGCAGCAACTCCCGGCCGGGTTCGACCTCTGGCCGCCCGCCTGGCAGGCCGCCGCCCTGTTCTTTTCCACCTTCGTGCTCGAAGATGTCGCCGCCGTGGGCGCCGGGCTGTTGCTTTCGGCCGGAGTCCTGACGTGGCCGCTGGCTTTCGGCGCCTGTTTCCTGGGCATCTGGGTCGGCGACGCCAGCCTCTACGCTTTGGCTCGACTCGTCGGCCGGAACTGGTTCGAGCGAACCTCGCTCAAGCGGTTCTCCGGTCGCGTGGCGAGAAGCGAACGCTGGTTCGCCGAGCGCGGAAATTCCATCCTGGTTTTCAGCCGCCTCTTGCCCGGCGCGCGCTTGCCGACCTATGTGGCCGCCGGCTTTCTGCGGTTGCCGTTGCGCCGCTTTGCCCTCGTCACCGGCATCGCCTCTTGCGCGTGGACCATCGTAGTCCTTTTGGCCACGCGCCTGGTCGGCTCGAGCTTGTTCGTCTGGCTCGGCCCGCTGCGGAACACCGGCTGGGCCGTGCTGCTCGGGCTGGCGGTGATGCTGCTGCTTTTGCGCTTCGCTAAGAACCTCGTCCCTCGCCGGGCCGTTGACGGCGGCGCGTCGAAAGAAGCGGTTCCCTGTCCATCGACTGCGATTCGCCCACCACTTCTGCAGAGTAATCCACCGTCACCGAGCGCCCTGTACCGCCTCGCCACCCGCCTGGAACGATGGCGGCATTGGGAATTCTGGCCCGCCTGGGTGTTTTATCCGCCTGTTGGCCTCTACTGCCTTTGGCTGGCGCTCAAACACCGCGGCCTGACCCTGCCGACCGCCGCCAACCCCGGCATCTTCTCCGGCGGCATCATCGGCGAATCCAAGCTCGTCACCCTTCAAAGCCTGATGCGGACCAACCCGACGTTCACCGCGGAAGCGGAGTTGCTCGCCGGTTCAACTCAGGAGGAGCGCCTCCGCTCATTACGCGAAATTTGTCAGCGGCGCGGCTTCGAGTACCCGTTCATTCTGAAACCGGATGTGGGCCAGCGCGGCGCCGGGGTCAAACTGGTCTGCAATGAGACACACGCCCGTTCGTACCTGGCCCGGACGGCCGTCCCGTTGCTCGTGCAGCGCTATGCTCCCGGTCCGCGCGAAGCCGGTATTTTTTATTACCGGTTCCCCCACGAATCGCGCGGGCGCATCTTCGCCATCACCGAGAAGATCTTTCCTGCCGTCACTGGCGACGGACGCTCCACCGTGTCCGTGCTGGTGTGGGCCGACCCGCGCGCCCGTTTCCTCGCCGACACCTATCTTCGGCGCCTAGACGGCCGCCGGCACGAAGTGTTGCCCGCCGGCCAACAGCTCAAACTCGTCGAGGCGGGCAACCACGCCCAGGGTTGTATCTTCCGCGACGGTCACCGCCTGGGCTCGCTCGCCCTCGCTGAGCGCCTCGATTCCATTTCCCAACAACTCGGCGGATTTTACATCGGCCGTTACGATGTGCGGTACTCGAGCGAGGCGGATTTGCGCGCAGGCCGAAACTTCCAGATCATCGAGTTGAACGGCGCGGCTTCCGAGGCGACCAGCATCTA
>JBAIXY010000145.1:0-3668 GCA_037916205.1 Vicinamibacterales bacterium
AGGTCATTGGCTACTGCGTAAAGTGCAAGGAGAAGCGGGAGATGAAGGATGCGCAGGAGATCGCCATGCCGGCTAAGGGCGGCGGCACTCGTCCGGCGATGAAGGGCGTCTGCGCTGTCTGCGGCACGGGCATGTTCAAGATCCTGCCGAAGAAGAAATAAGCTGAACGGCCACTGAAAAACACCCCGGGGCTCTCCCCGGGGTGTTTTGTTGTCTTTTTTCGGCCGTTGCATCAGGGCCGGTCCTTCTTCAGTTCCTTTTCGATCAGCTCGCGGGCCTTTTCCGGCGGCGCTTTGCCGCGGGTGGCCTTCATCATCTGACCGACCAGGAACTGGATGGCGTTGGCTTTGCCCTTCCGGTAATCCTCGACCACCTTGGGGTTGGCGCTGATGACGTTCGCGGCCACGGCCGCCAGCTCGCCGCCCGTGTCCTCGACCATCAGCAGGTTCTTTTCCTCGGCGATGATCGACGGGTCGGCGCCGGACAGGACCATCTCCTCGAGCAGGACCAGGGCGTTCGCCCCGGAGATCTTCTTCTGGTAGAGCATGGTCAGCAGTTCGGCGAAATCCTCGGGCGTGATCTTCAGCCGGCGGATGTCGATCTTGTGGTCGGCCATGACGCCGCCGAGCTTGGTCAGCAGCCAGCCGGCCGCCAGCTTGGCGAACTGGTCGCGGTTGGCCGTCCAGTCGGGCTTGACCCCGTTCTCGGCGGGCAGCGAACCGACCCACTCCTGGAGTTCGGACATCACCCGTTCGGCGTAGTCGGCGTGCTCCTTGTCGTCGCAGAAGGTCCGGGCGTCGGCCTCGTTGAAGCCGTATTCCTCGACGAAGCGGCGGCGCCGGGCGGCCGGCAGTTCGGGCACCAGGCCGGACAGCTTGTCGGTCAGTTCGCGCAGTTCGAGCGGCAGCAGGTCCGGCTCGGGGAAATAGCGGTAGTCGTGGGCCTCCTCCTTGGTCCGCTGGGCCACGGTGATCTTCTTGACGTCGTCCCAGCCGCGGGTCGATTGCTCCATTATCGGCTTGCCGTCGAGCCAGAGCTTGGTCTGGCGCTTGATCTCGTATTCCAGGGCGTGCTCGACCGAGCGGAATGAGTTGATGTTCTTGACCTCGGTCTTGGGGTTGAGTTTCGGCCAGTTCTCCTTGGGCGGGTCCTCGGGGATCTCGCGCATGGAGATGTTGGCGTCGCAGCGCAGGTGGCCCTTCTCCATGTCGGCGTCGGAAACGCCGAGGTAGCGCATGATCAGGCGGAGCTCCTGCAGGAAGGCCTTGGCCTCGGCCGGGGAATGGATGTCGGGTTCGGTGACGATCTCGGCCAGCGGGGTGCCGCCGCGGTTGAAATCCACGTAGGAGAACCGGCCGTCGGGGGAATGGAGCAGCTTGGCCGCGTCCTCTTCGAGGTGGACGCGGTTAAGGCGGACGGTGAAGCTCCGGCGGCCGCCCTGGCCGTCCGGAATATCGGCGGTCAGCGAACCGCCTTCGACCACCGGCAGGTCCTTCTGCGAGATCTGGTAGCCCTTGGGCAGGTCCGGATAGAAGTAGTTCTTGCGGTCGAACTTGGAGCGGACGGCGATCCTGCCGCCCAGGGCCAGCCCGACCAGGATGCCGAATTCCACCGCCCGGGAATTGATCACGGGCAGGGCGCCGGGCTGTCCCAGGCAGACCGGACAGACGGTCGTGTTCGGCGGCTCGTATTCGCCGCGGTTCGAGCAGCCGCAGAACATCTTCGACTTGGTCTTGAGTTGGACGTGTATCTCCAGTCCGATGACCGGTTCAAGCTTCATAGTTCTTTGAAAGATCCGGCGCGGCCCTGCGACCGCGCCGGACTCTGATTCGCAGTCCTGTGGATTTTATTACGCCGACTTTTTGAGGTCAAACCAGAGGATCAGGTTGGCCGAAGTGGCCAGGACCAGGCCGTAGCCGTAGACGACCTGCGGCACGATCGTGGTCGCCAGGATGTGCAGGTTGGAGACGCTGTTGATGTCGGTGATGTCGCCGAAGAACAGGCTGGGGTCGCCCAGGACCGAGCCGAGGAGCAGGAAGATCAGGGCCAGCCCGAAACGGATGACGAAATAGTAGAACAGGTAGGGGATGACCAGGCGGAAGAATATGCCCCACCAGCGGTTGCGGACCAGCTTCCGGCTGGCCGAGAGGGCCTTGCGGCCGCGGACGTCGTCGACGACCAGCGAGTTGACGGCGAAGCTGTACCAGACGGCAAAGATCAGGGCCGGGATGACCAGGAGCACCAGGCCGAGGGCGATCATCAGGCCGATCAGGATCGAGATCCAGATGAAAGAGATCAGCTTGTGCCCGCCGACGAGCATCGATTCGCGGACGCCGGCCTTCTTGTTCTGCAGCGTTTTGGCGGCCGAGTCGACGATGCCGATGGAGACGGCGGCAAAGACCAGCGAGATGGGCAGCGAGGCCAGCCCGAAGACCAGGTTGGCGCCCAGCTTGTCGGGGAAAAGCGTCCGGGTGAAGACGTCGATCGCCCAATAGGCGACGCTCAGGAGCACCATCCAGACGATGAACTCCGTGTAGAGCTTGAAGTTCTTGTGGAAGTTCCGCCAGGAACCGGAAATGATGTCGAGCGGATCGATAAGCGTTTGCTGCGCCATATTCGCTGTCTATGCCGCGGCTTTAACCCTGGCCGCGGCCGTCGCTGGCAGTATAGCAAAAAAAGCCGCCGAGTTGAACGGCGGCGTTCGGCGCGGGCCTAGGCGGCCGGCGCGGGTCTCTCGGGCAGCAGCGGTTTGACCGCGGCCCAGACCAGTTCGTGGATCTCTTCGCGGCTCATCAGCTTGCCGTCGCGGGTGCACTCGATGAGCTTGAAGCGCTCCGGGAACGTCTTGACCATGTCGAGGTAGGCCGTCTCCGCGGCCTTGAGGTGCGACAGGTCGCTCTGGTGGATGTCCTGGACGGCGTCCCGCTTCTGGGCCAGCTGCTGGCCGATCTCGGCGGGCACGTGCAGGACGATGCTGGCGTCCGGGCGCGGCAGCTTGAAGGTGCCGTACTCCAGGTCGTCGTTCCAGCGGTAGAAGGCGTGGCGCTCTTCGGCGTCGGCCAGCTTGCCGCCCTGGTGGCCCATGTTGGACGAGGTCCAGCGGTCGGCCACGACGTTGACGCCGGCGTCGAGCCAGCGGCGGATGCCGAAGCTCGCGGCGTAGCGGTCCACGGCGTAGAAGTGCGAGGCGATCCTCGGCCCGACCTCTTTGGCCGTGCCGTAGAGCCCCTCGAGGTACTCCTCGGTCGGACCGGCGCTCTTGCGGCCGTACTGGGGGAAGGACACCGTTTCGACCGGGTATCCTTCCTTGCGCAGGCGTTCGATCAGGAGACGGGTCTGTGTCTCCTTGCCTGAGCCGTCGGTACCGTCGATGACGATGAATCTTCCGCTAAGCATAGGCGCCTCCTCGCCGGCTGCCCGGCCCCGTAACTTTAGGCGACTCCCTGTTTCCTGTCCAACTGGCTCTCCTCGGCCCGCTGTCGGGCCTCCGAGTCGGCGCGGCTCCAGAAGTAGTCGTTGTGGTCGGCGAACTTGATGACCGCGGCGCGCCAGGGCGAGCGGGCGGCGATGGCCTTGTGCATCTCCTGGCAGACCTTGCGGTAGGAGGGATGGCCCTGCGGCGTGGTGCGGAGTTCGATCAGGTGCGAGGCCTCGCGGTCGTTGAAGCC
>JBAIXY010000146.1:0-6493 GCA_037916205.1 Vicinamibacterales bacterium
GGCGACGTCTTCTACCTGCACTCGCGCCTGCTGGAGCGCGCCGCCAAGCTGAGCAAGGAGCACGGCGGCGGCTCGCTGACCGCCCTGCCGATCATCGAGACGCAGGCCGGCGACGTCTCCGCCTACATCCCGACCAACGTCATCTCCATCACCGACGGCCAGATCTACCTGGAGACCGACCTTTTCTATCGCGGCATCCGCCCGGCGCTGAACGTCGGCCTGTCGGTGTCGCGCGTCGGCTCGGCCGCCCAGACCAAGGCCATGAAGAAGGTGGCCGGCAAGCTCCGCCTCGACCTGGCCCAGTTCCGCGAGCTCGAGGCCTTCGCCCAGTTCGCCACCGATCTCGACGAGGCCACCAAGCGCCAGCTCGAGCGCGGCAAGCGGGCGGTCGAGGTACTCAAGCAGCCGCAGTACGAGCCGCTGGACGTCGCCCTGCAGGTCACCATCCTCTACGCCCTGATCAACGGCCATCTGGACGACGTGCCGGTCGACAAGATCCGCGCCTGGGAAAGCAGGTTCTACGACTACCTGCGGAGCGCGCGGAAGGACATCCTCTCGGCCATCGACAAGGAGAAGGTCGTCTCCGAGCAGACCGAGAAGGCCCTGGTCGAGGCCATCGGGGAATTCAAGATAACCGCCGCCGCCTGAAGTTGATATGGCCGTTTCGACGCGGCTGGTCCGCCGCCGCATAAAATCCGTCACCAACACGCGGAAGATCACCAAGGCCATGGAACTGGTCTCCGCTTCCAAGATGCGCAAGGCCATCTCCGCCGTGCTGGGGACCAGGCCCTACGCCAATTCGGCGTGGCGCGCGGTCGAGGAGATCGCCAAGGTGACCGACCCGTCGGCCCACCGGCTGCTGCAGCGGAACGACGGCGTTCCCAGGGCGCTGGTGATCGTCTTCAGCAGCGACCGCGGACTCTGCGGCGGCGTCAACAGCCGGCTGCTCAAGACCCTGTACGAATTCGTGGGCAAAAGCCGGCGCCAGCTCGATTTCGTGGTCATCGGCAAGAAAGGACAGCAGGCCCTGAGGCGCCGCCGGCTGGACATCATCGCCAGCTTCAGCGACCTGACCCACAACCCCCGGCTGACCGAGGTCCTGCCCATAGCCAAGCTGGCCATGGACGACTACGGTCTGAGCAAATACGAGTCGGTCTGGCTGGCTTTCACCGATTACCGCTCGAGCCTCGTCCAGGATCCGGTCGTCCGCCAGCTCCTGCCCATCGTCCGCGTCGCGGGGTTGGGCGAGGTCGATTCGGTGGTCGCCGGCGTCCAGAAGCCGGGCGCGAGCGCGGCCGAGCAGGCCGATTTCGGAACCAGGTCCTACCAATACGAGTTCGAACCGTCGCCGGATGTCGTGCTGGATGCCATGCTGCCGAGGCTGGTCGAGACCCAGGTCTACCAGGCGCTGCTGGAATCGCTGGCCTCCGAGCATTCGGCCCGGATGCTGGCCATGCGCTCAGCCTCGGACAGCGCCGACGAGATGATCGACCAGCTTACTTTGACACTGAACCAGGCCCGCCAGGCCGGCATCACCATGGAGATCGCCGAGATCTCCTCCGGCAAGGCGGCCCTGGAAAAGAGCAGCTAACAAGACGCATATGAATGAAGGACGAATTGCCCAAGTCATCGGACCGGTCGTCGACGTCAGGTTCGACAAGGAGCTTCCGAAGATACTAAACGCCCTGACCGTGGAACGCGAGGGGGAGACCCTCGTGCTCGAGGTCCAGCAGCACGTCGGCGGACAGATGGTCCGGACCATCGCCATGTCCTCGACGGACGGCGTGCGCCGCGGCATGGCCGTGGCGGACACCGGCGCGCCGATCTCGGTGCCGGTCGGCCCCAAGACGCTCGGCCGGATGTATTCGGTCACCGGCGAGCCGCTCGACGGCATGCCGGCCGTGGACACCGGCAAGAAGTACCCGATCCACCGTCCGGCCCCGGCCTTCAAGGACCAGACGACCAAGGCCGAGGTCTTCGAGACCGGCATCAAGGTCATCGACCTGATCTGCCCCTTCGTCAAAGGCGGCAAGGTCGGCCTGTTCGGCGGCGCCGGCGTCGGCAAGACGGTCGTGGTCATGGAGCTCATCCGCAACATCGCCCAGGAGCACGGCGGCTACTCGGTGTTCGCCGGCGTCGGCGAGCGCACCCGCGAGGGCAACGACCTCTACCGCGACATGAAGGGCTCCGGCGTCATCGACAAGACCGCACTGGTCTTCGGCCAGATGAACGAGCCGCCGGGCGCCCGCGCCCGCGTGGCGCTCACCGGCCTTTCGGTCGCCGAATACTTCCGCGACGAGGAGCACCGCGACGTCCTGCTGTTCATCGACAACATCTTCCGCTTCACCCAGGCGGGCTCCGAGGTCTCGGCCTTGCTCGGCCGCATCCCGTCGGCCGTCGGCTACCAGCCGACGCTGGCCACGGAGATGGGCGCGCTCCAGGAGCGCATCACCTCGACCAAGGACGGCTCGATCACCTCGGTCCAGGCCGTCTACGTGCCGGCCGACGACCTGACCGACCCGGCCCCGGCCACCACCTTCGGCCACCTCGATTCGACCGTCGTGCTGTCCCGCGCCCTGACCGAGCTGGGCATCTACCCGGCCGTCGATCCGCTGGACTCGACCTCGGCCGTTCTCGATCCGCAGGTCGTCGGCAAGGAACACTACGAGGTCGCCCGCGGCGTCCAGCAGGTGCTGCAGCGCTACAAGGACCTGCAGGACATCATCGCCATCCTGGGCATGGAGGAGCTGTCCGAGGAGGACAAGCTGACCGTCGCCCGCGCCCGCAAGATCCAGAAGTTCCTGTCCCAGCCCTTCTTCGTCGCCGAGACCTTCACCGGCACCGAGGGAAAGTACGTCACGCTCAAGGACACGGTCCGCGGCTTCAAGGAGATCCTCGAGGGCCGACACGACGATAAGCCGGAGCAGGCCTTCTACATGAAAGGCGGCATCGAAGAGGTCAAAGCCTCCTAGCGCGGCGGCGGCCGGACCGCCATGAATATGAAAAAGATCCAATTCGAACTGACCACGCCCGAACGGATCGTCCTCAAGAAGGAGGTCGACCAGATCACCCTGCCCACCCGGGAAGGGGAGATCAGCGTGCTTCCGGACCACGTGCCGCTCGTGGCGGTGCTGGAACCCGGGATGATGACCGTCCGAACCGGCGGCGAAGAGGAGTACCTGGCGGTCTCCGGCGGCTTCATCGAGATCCAGCCGGGCAGCCGGGCCGTGATCCTGGCCGACACGGCGGACCGTGCCGAAGAGCTTGACCTGAAGAAGGTCGAGGAGGCGCGCGAGCGCGCCCGCAAGCTTCTGACCGAACAGCGGGGCGTCGACGACGTCACCGCCGCGGCCGTGGCTGCCGGCCTGAACCGCGAGCTGGCCAGGCTGAAGGTCATCCAGAAGCATCATTCGCGGCACAAGACAGTGCCGTCCGGACAGCAATAAAGCCAAATAAGCGGCCGCTGAGGCGGCCGCTTTCGATCTCCGGCCCAGACCAGCCGGGCAGGCGAGCGCCCGGGTTGACGCGGCCTGACGTTTCTGCTAATTTGACGCGGCCTCGGTACCAACGCGCACCTGCCAAGGAGAGGAGCAAGCGATGCCGAATCGGAAGCAGACAGAGATCGCACATGGCTGCAGCATGACGGTGGTCGCCGATCCCGACTCGTTCATTCACAACGGGGAGACCATCCCCGGAGCCCTGGCCCGGACCTACCCGGACGGCTCGCCGCCCGAAACGCGCCGCTACGACCTGCTGGCCGTCCCCGGGCTGAAGTATCTGCCCAAGAACCGCGCCGCCGCCGATCTGGTGGTCGAGGACGTTCTCACCGCCGTCGGCCTCCACGGCGCCGAGGACCTGCTCGTCGTCACCGCCGATCACTGCCACACGCCCGTGGTCCGCTGCCTGACCGAACACCCGCGCCTCAAAAAGGTCATGCGCAACATCCGCGGCTTCACGGCCAGCTCGGCCCGCAAGCCGAACCCGATGAGGACGCTGGTCCTGACCTGCATGGACTGGCGGATGCACGGACCAGGCGGCTTCGCCGAGACGATGCGCCGGACCTTCGGTCTGCGCGACGGCTTCGCCCAGATGACCGTGCCCGGCGCCGCCAAGGAGCTGATGGACGGCGGGCGAATGACGCTGCGCGGCGAGGTCGTCGCCGGCCAGATCGCGCCGCTCATCAGGCGCGGCCTGAGCCGCGTCATAGTCGTCTCGCACACCGACTGCGGCAAGTACGGCGGCAGCGGCGCCTTCGCCGGCTGGGATGACCAGCTCTGCCGCCTGGCGCGCGACCTCGACGCCGCCGCCGCTTTCTTCGGCGGCCTGCTGGGCGTCCCCAAATACGACGGCCGCATCGCCGTCGTCCAAGGCCACGCCGTGGCCTGCCTGGAGGAGCCCGGCCGCTGCGCCGTCGGCACGTCCGGCATCTGAAAGCCGACGCGAAACCCGCGCCCGTCACTGACGGGCGCTTTTTTTTGCTCAACCGTGCGGCGCTCAGCCGAGGTTTGACGCTTCCGGCGCGCTGTGGCACGTTGTCAAAAGAGGTTCTTTCTCCAACCCGAAAAGCGAGGCGCGGCCATGGCCGATCTGGTCGACTCTGCTGACTGGAAGGGCATCCTTTTGAAAAGCGTCAATGTCGGGGCCAACACCAAGCAGAAGGCCCATTTACGCTACAACGGCAAGCAGTACGCCACGGACGGCGAATGCATCCTGGCGCGGCTGCTGACCGCGACCAAGATCGACTTCACCCCGAACGTCCAGTTCGTCCTGAAACCGCCGCCTGACGCCAAACGGCGCCAGGACATCATCTACGTGGCCGACTTCATCTTCGACAAGCAGGCCTTCGTCTGGACCAACGACGACGGCAGCGAGGAACTCGTCCACGGCATCGAATGCAAGGGCATGATGCCCGGCAAGTTCCCGGCCAAAGCCCGGGAAAAGGTCCGCCTGCTCAGCGAACAGCGCGGCATCAACGTCAAGCTCCTGAGCACCAAGGAGATCGAGGACTACGCCGCCAGAGGCGGCCTGCCCATCCGTCCGCTTCGCTGATCGACACCCAGGCCCCCGCCGCTGCGGAGGCCTGATTTTTATTGAGGCGGCTCCACATTCCTCGCCGGAGGGTGTACCATCAATGCCGCGGAAACGAAAGATCCCCGTTCCAGGCGGAACGGGGATCGAGCGATGCGGGGCATCAGAGCGCCCCGCGGGCGACCTTTTCCAGGTCATCGAACCTGACGGGCTTGCGGAGCAGCGCGGTGGCGCCCGCGCACTCGACGGACCCGACGCGGCCGGTCAGCAGGTACATCGGCTGGCCGAAGCCCAGGGCGCGGAGGTCGGCGATGAGCTGATCGCCGTTCCGTCCGGCCATCACCAGGTCGGCGACCACCAGGTCGAAGATCTGACCCCTGGCGACGAGATCCAGCGCCGCTGCGGCGCCGTCAGCCGTGACGGCCCGGAGGCCGAACTCGGCGAACGCGTCGGTCAGGAACTGCCTGATCATGGCGTCGTCATCGACGATAAGCACGGTCTTCATTGCACTCCTCCTTCTGCGGGTTAAGGAACCAGAAACGACCCAGCATAGCGCAAAAAACGTCTTTTGTCAATATCATGACCCCGGCGAAGAAAACCAAAAAAGCAGCGCCAGCGGCACCCGCCGGCGCACCAGACCCCCTGCTCGACGGGCTTAACCAAGCCCAATTACGGGCGGTCACACACGGCTCCGGCCCGCTGCTCATCGTCGCCGGCGCCGGCACCGGCAAGACCACGGTCATCGCCCGCCGCGCGGCCTGGCTTATGGCAACCGGCCAGGCCAAGCCGGACGAGGTCCTGGCCCTGACCTTCACCGACAAGGCGGCCGGCGAGATGGCCGACCGGATCGACGCCCTGCTGCCGCTGGGCTACGCCGACCTCTGGGTCTCCACTTTTCACGCTTTCTGCGAGCGGCTGCTCAAGGCCCACGGCCTGGAGATGGGCCTGCCGGACGATTTCCGGCTGCTCAACGAGACCGACGCCTACCTGCTGGTCCGCCGCAACCTGGACAAGTTCGACCTGGACTACTACCGCCCCCTGGGCAATCCGGCCAAGTTCATCCACGCCCTGCTCAAGCACTTTTCGCGGGCCAAGGACGAGGCCGTCCTGCCGCAGGACTATCTCGAATACGCCAAGCAGCTCTCCCTGAACAAGGACGACGCCTCGGTCGACGCCGACGACGCCTCGCGGGTCAGCGAACTGGCCAACGCCTATCACGTCTACCAAAAGCTGCTGCTGGACAACGGCTGTCTCGACCTGGGCGATCTGCTGCTCTACGCGCTCCAGCTTTTCAAGAAGCGGCCGAACATCCTGGAGAAGTACCGGAAACAGTTCAAGCACGTCATCGTCGACGAGTTCCAGGACACCAACTGGTCGCAGTACGAACTGATCAAGATGCTGGCGCCGCGCGACGGCAACGTGGTCGTGGTCGGCGACGACGACCAATCCATCTACAAATTCCGCG
>JBAIXY010000147.1:0-11893 GCA_037916205.1 Vicinamibacterales bacterium
AATCCGTCTACTCCCACCTGGCCTACCTGAGCCAGCACCCCTACGTCTTCGACAGCGGCAACCTGCGCGACAACCTGCGCTTCGGCAACCCCGACGCCAAGGACGAGGACATGGCCGAGGTGATCAGGGAGCTCGGGCTGGAGCGGCGCTTCGGCGGAGAAAAAGGGATCGACCTGGACGGCAAGGTGGTCGGCCTGTCCGGCGGCGAGAAGACGCGGGTCGGCCTGGCCCGGACGCTGCTGAAGATCCGCAGCCAGAAGAACGGCGGCATCGTCTTCCTGGACCAGCCGACCGAGGACCTGGACGAGGAGACCGAGGCCGAGGTTTCCGACATCCTGGTGCGCGAAAAGCGGAAACATCCGAAAGTCACCTTCGTCGTGGTCAGCCACCGTCCCAGTTTCATCGAGAACCTGAAAAAGGAGCGGGGCGGCGAGCCCGGCCTGGCCATCCAGCGGATAAAAGTGAATGAAGGCCGCGTCGAACAGAACGGCTGACGGCGAACGGGGCTCCGGCCCCGTTTTTTGCGTCCGCCGCGGCCGGCGGCCGCCCGCCGACTTGAACATTGCCTGATTCCGTGGCTTAATTCGCCAAGCTCTTTCTCAAGGAGAACTTCGAATGAGCACCGATCGTGAAGCTCTCGGACGTTTCCTGACGGACAACGCCGTGAACGAGACGGCGTTGGCTCTGGTCCGACCGGCCTGCGACCTGATCGCGCCTTTCTTCATCGCGGCCGAATCGGGCTCGCTGACCCTGAGTCCGGTCGCCGCCATCGACGAGACCGCGGAGGCGATCGCCCTGGCGTCCGGCGCCGAGATCGCCGACATCATCCCGGTGTCGCTGTCGGCGGTGACCGAGGCCTCGAGCTGGCTGATCCGCGGCTCAGGCCAGCCGGCCGCCGAGACCGCGCTCTGGAGCCGGGTCGCGCGCAGCCTGCGTGAGGCCGTCGACGCCGCGCACTGGTCCGTTCTGCAGAAGCGGCTGCCCGGCTGGCTGGCGCAGGAGCTCAATGAGACGCTGGCCGCGGCCGTCTGGCAGGACCTGCAGCCGATCCTGATGGCCAGGCTGCCGGAATACGCGGCCCTGGCTTACTGGGACTCCTTCATGATCACGCTCGGCTATGTCCTGATCGGCGACGCGGACGGCTTCCACCGGATGGCGCCTCTCCTGGACAAGCTCTCCCAGAACATCCCGCTCGGCGAGAAAGGCGGCGAACCCGGCACCTGGCTGGTGCTGACCGCCTGACCGCGCCCGCCGGCCCGGCTCCCCGCGAGCCGGTTTTTTTGTTCCCGCCGCGCCGGCGCTTGCGCTTTTCTCCGGGCCTTGTTATGAAAGCCGCGCTATGAGGACCGCTGGCGCACCCGATCGTCGCCGCCGAGCCTCCGCGCAGCTAAATTCCGCGGACGCGACCCGTTGTCGCGTCCGTTTTATTTTCCACGCCTCATGCCCAGAACCTATTCCGCCGCCCTGATCGGCATTGACGCCGTTCCGGTCGAGGTCGAAGCCGACATCGCCCAGGGACTGCCCAACTTCGTGGTCGTCGGCCTGCCCGACGCTTCGGTCCAGGAGGCCCGCGAACGGGTCAGGGCCGCTTTCCGGAACAGCGGGCTGCAGTTCCCCCGGACCAAGCTTACGGTCAACCTGGCGCCGGCTAACATCAAAAAAGAAGGCCCGGCCTACGACCTGCCCATCGCCGTGGCCATCCTGGCAGCGGCCGAGGCCATACCGAGTGATGGCCGGCTGGACCGGCGCATCTTCATCGGCGAACTGGCGCTCGACGGCGGACTGCGGCCGGTGGCCGGGGCCCTGCCGGCCGCCATGGCCGCGGCCGAACGGGGTTTTGACGAGCTCTACCTGCCGGCGGCCAACGCGGCCGAGGCGTCGCTGGCCGTCGAGACCGGACCGGACGGGACGCGCCGGCCCGTCGTCTTTCCGGTGCGCTCGCTGCCAGAACTCGCCGCCCACCTGACCGGTCTCGCGCCGATCGCTCCGCTCGAGACCGGTCCGGCGTCCGCTGCGGCCGCCGCCGACCCGCCCGACCTGGACCTGGCCCACATCCGCGGACAACTTCTGGCCAAACGCGCACTGGAGATCGCCGCGGCCGGGGGCCACAACCTGCTCTTCTCCGGGCCGCCGGGATCGGGCAAGACGCTTCTGGCCAAGGCCCTGCCCTCGATCCTGCCGGAGATGACCCGCGAGGAGATGCTCGAAGTGACCAAGATCTACAGCGTGGCCGGACTCACCGGACCGGGCGCCCGGATCATCGGCAGCCGGCCGTTCCGCGCGCCGCACCACACCGCCTCCGGGGTCGCGCTCATCGGCGGCGGCAGCTGGCCCAAACCCGGCGAGGTCAGCCTGGCGCACCGCGGCGTCCTGTTCCTCGACGAGTTCCCCGAGTTCTCGCGGCATGTGCTCGAGAACCTGCGCCAGCCGCTCGAGGACGGCTGGGTGACGGTCTCGCGGGCCCACGGCAGCCTGCGCTTCCCGGCCAAGTTCATGCTGGTCGCCGCCCAGAATCCCTGCCCCTGCGGCTACGCCTCGGACCCGGACGCGGTCTGCACCTGCCTGCCGCAGCAGATCGTCAAGTACCGCAAGAAGATCTCCGGCCCGCTCCTCGACCGCATCGACCTGCACGTCGAGGTCCCGAAGATCAGGTGCGCCGAACTGTTCGACCAGGCGCCGGCGGAGCCGTCGGCGGCGGCGCGGGCCCGCGTGCAG
Source organism: Vicinamibacterales bacterium (assembly GCA_037916205.1). Classification (GTDB taxonomy): domain Bacteria; phylum Patescibacteriota; class Patescibacteriia; order SG8-24; family SG8-24; genus JBAIWZ01. The sequence continues at coordinate 2,716 of JBAIXY010000147.1, forward strand.
CGGGCCCGCGACCGGCAGATCGCGCGGTTCCGCGGCCTGGCCGTCTTCACCAACGCCGAAATGAGCCACCGGCTGATCAGGAAGTTCTGTCCGCTGCCCGCGGCCGCCGAGTCCCTGCTGCGGTCGGCCGGCGAGAAGCTCCGGCTGTCGGCCCGCGCCTATTTCCGGGTGATCAGGATCGCCCGGACCATCGCCGACCTGGACGGCGCCGGGGACATCGCCGCCGAACACCTGGCCGAGGCCCTGCATTTCCGCGAAAGGCCGGCCGGCTATTGACGGCGCTTCGGACGACGGTAAGATGAAGATGGAGGCTGCGGATAGCGCGCCATTCCTAGGTTGGTGCACTGAAGCACCGCAGCCTCCGCCAACTCTCTCCTGCCTGAGCACTCGCTCGGGCATTTTTTTGCTCGCTTCCAGCGCGAGCTCCCGTTCGGGCTCGCTCAGTGTTCGCTCGCCCTCTCTTTCGCCCGCGCTACGCTCGCCTTCACGCCGCAGGCGGCGTGACTGCCTTCAAGGATATATTTCAGACAGCCTTTCTCTCTCACTGGCCCCCAGCCGACCTTGCACCCGCTTTACACTATGATTTCGCTGGAAGCGAACAATAAAAATGGGCCCCGGCAGGTGTGATCCTGCGGGGCCCGAGGGCCATCGTTCAGAGGTCTACGCGACCGGCGAGTCGATGGCGATCTCGCGCTCCGTCTCCGTGACCGCGGAGCAGACGATGCTGGCGAGGTCGAGCTCGACGTTGCCGCGCTCGTCGGCCAGCCCCATCTGCTGGAGCGTGTTGAGGTGGTCGGCGTCGACCAGGGCGAACGGGTCGCGGCTCTTCGCGAGCAGCGCGGTGAAGGCGCTCCGGTCGATGATGACCAGGTCGCGGATGGTCGACATGGCGGCCGAGCAGACCGCGCGGGGAACGATCGAGCCGTTCTTCAGGGTGACGCACTCGGCGGGGTCCAGCTTTCCGGTCAGCGACATGGTGTCCTCCTTCAGCGTGTGGATGGTACGACAGCGTTCGAACGACAGCGATCTGTCGAGGGAACGAGATAATATAGCAGAAATACGGCCTTTTGTCAACCCTGGCGGCGGCGGATGTATTGTCACAGGCTCAGGCCGCTGGCCGTAATATTAAACAGGCGTCAGGCCGCCCCTCAGCGCCTGAAATATGCTAAAATAGCGCTATCAAGCTTAATCCGGCCCGGAGAGGCCGAACGCCAGAGATATGGACATTCATGTTCCTCCCACCCTTAAAAAGCGCCGCTGGCTCCTGCCCGCAGTCATCGTCGCGGCGGTCATCGTGGTCGCGGCCATCGGCATGTCGCTGGCGTCGAACAACCAGCAGCGGGTAGGCCTGAACATCCGCCTCGCCTCCTCCGGCGCGGCGACCGGGCTGAACTACGCCCCCGGCGCGGTCTCGTCCAAATCGATGGCGCTCTCCCAGGAATCGGCCGGCGTGGCCGCCGATTACGCGGCGCCGACGCCGCCGATCTATCCCCGCACCGGCGGCCAGACCGCGGCCGAGGTCGACCAGAAGATCATCAAGAACGGCAGCCTGCAGCTGACGGTCAAGGACGTGACCGAGGCCGTTTCCAGGATCACCATGCTGGCCGGCGATAAAGGCGGTTTTGTCCAGAACTCCTCGGTCAGCGCCCGCGCCGACGGCACCCACTACGGCCAGATCGTCATCCGCGTGCCGGCCAGGGACTTCGAGCAGACGATGGAGACCATCAAGGGCTTCGCGCTCGTGGTCAAGAACGAGTCGGCCACCGGCCAGGACGTCACCGAACAGTACACCGACCTGGAGGCGCAGCTCAGGAACGCCATGGCCCAGGAGCAGACCTACCTCGAGGTCCTGAAGCGGGCGCAGACGGTCGAGGACATCCTCAAGGTCCAGCAGCGGCTCGGCGATATCCGCGGCACCATCGAATCGCTGCAGGGCCGGCTCAAGTATCTCGAGAACGTCACCTCCTATTCGACCATCAGCACGACGCTCGAGGAGGAACCGGTGGTGCAGGTGCCGACCATGGAGTTCCGGCCGTACACCTCGCTCAAGGAGGCGGTCCGGTCGCTGGTCGCCGCCTTCCAGCAGATCATCGTCGCCCTGATCTGGCTCGTCGTGGTCGGCGGCGGCATCGCCCTGCCGATCGTCCTGATCGTCTGGCTGGTCGTTGTCATCGTCCGGCGGGTCCGGCGCCGCAAGGCCTGAGATGCCAAATGAAAAACCCCGGCCGATGGCCGGGGTTTTTGAAGCGCGGAGGGGTCAGGCCGCGAGCACGGACCAGGAACCGGTCGGGCCGACGCAGAGCGGCACGGCCCGGGACAGCAGCTGGACGAGCGGCCGCAGCCGTTCGACCGCCTCGCGGTCGCCGAGGCCGCAGGCCAACAGGTAGTGGCTCAGGCCGTCGTGCAGCGTGAGCCACCAGTGGCTGCTGATCATCGTCCAGCGGATGTCGCGTTCGCTGAGGCGGCCGTTGGCGGCGAGCGCCTGGCGCCAAGCGGCTTCGTACAGCCCGGCGAACAGGCCGCCGACCTGGCCGCGCAGTTCGCGCCCCAAGGCGGCGGTGCCCGAGCGCAGGCTCAGTCCGACGAACTCGTCCGAGAGCCGCCGGTAGAACGACCGGCCCTGAAGCGAGTCCCAGAGCGGCAGGCGCAGGGCCTCGACGGCCGGCGGCGTGAGCAGGCCGGCCAGCGAGACCGGTTCGATGATCGGCAGGGGTATTCGGATGATGGCCGAGACGGCCCGCGCGGCGAGGCCGCAGTCGAGCCTGGCGGCTGGCGCCAATCCGTAGGGCGCGCCGGGGTCTTTGCCGAATATCGGCCTCAGCGCTTCCATGGCTTCGACGGCCAGGTCGGGGCAGGGCGAACGAGCCCTCAACAACCGTTTCAGATCGTCCAGTTTGTCGGCGGACATTTTGCCTCCGTGGGAAAGAACTGCGTGCCGGCTGATTAAATCCGAACGCCCGCCGGCGGTCAAGCCGAAACCCTCGAAGTGCGAAGCACACTTTGCGGAAAACCCGCCGTCCTTTCGCGAGGCCCAGCCTCGCGAAGCGAGGCTTCCGCAGGCCGAGCGAGATCCAATATCAGTCTGGAAGTGCGGCCGCGGGTGACGCCGCGCAGGGCTCCCGACGGCGCGCAGCGTCAGCGAGCACCGGCGGGAAGCGCGGCGGCAGGACCCGCGGCAGATGATATATACATAAACAAAAAACCGGACCCGCGAAGGGATCCGGCAAGATGTCAGGCGGTCAGGACGTACCAGACGCCCGGTTCGTCGCCCTTCTCGCCCAGCGGCACGGCCTCGGCCAGCCGCTCGACGAGCGGCTTGAGGCGGGCGGCCAGCTCGAAGTCGCCGACCATGATCGCCGCCAGGAAGTTGACCACGACCTCGTGGCGTCCGCCGCCGACGACATCGCGCACCCGGTACAGGATGCTGTCGACCAGGGCGTTGCCGCCCAGTTCGCCGATCCGGCGGTCGAGCTCCCGGGCCGCGGCCGAAGCGGCCGCCGGCGTCCCCCGCGTCATGGCGAACCTGGCGCGCAGCCGCGGTCCGCAGACGGCGAAGAGGCGCGAGCCGAGGGTTGACCAGAGCTCGTCCTGGTAGCGCAGCCGCAGGCCTTCGGCGACGGCGGCCTCGTAGGCGCCATCGCCGGCCAACCGGCCCTCCGCCAGAGCTCCGGCGGAAACGCCGATCATCTCCGACGCGGCGATCTTCCGGCCCAGAGCTTCGCTCAGCGCCGCGGCCAGCGGACGCGGGTTCCAGGGCCGCAAGTTCTCCAGGCCGAGGCGGCGCGGCTCGCTGACCTCGAAGTAGGGTTCGGTCAGCGCCGCCCAGCCTTCGAGCAGGCCGCGCGGCGTGGCGCGTTCCGACAGGTAGCGCCTCATCAGGTCGAAATTCCTGGCCATCAGGGCCTCCTTTCAAAGAACGACGGCGCCCGCTGCTATTGCAGGCGCTGCAGGATCTCTTCGGTCTTCTCCTCGAGGGCCAGCAGGTCGGAGGTGTCGACGCCGCCGGCCGGGCTGTGCTGGAGGTCGAGGACGTGGGTCTGCGACCAGGTCCGTCCGTCGATCTTCCGGCTGATCCGGATCTTGAAGACGTGATGGCGCCGGGCCGATACGATGCGGACCCTGACCCGGTAGCCTTTCTCCACGAAGGAGCTGAACACGCTGTTCTGTTTTGAAGACGCCATCTCCGGCCTCCTTTCAAGGCAAGAAAGGACCCTACAAGCTAACCGAACTTCGATATCTTGTCAAGGTTGGGCCAAATTCCGTGACCAAAAGACCCGGGCGTCATGCCCGGGCCTTATTGTTCGCTCCGTCACTTGATGTAGTCCAGCGGGTTCTTGCGGTTGTGGACGTCGCCGCGCATCACCTCGAAGTGCAGGTGCGGGCCGGTCGAGCGTCCGGTCGAACCCATGAGCGAGATGACGTCGCCCCGCTTCACCCGGTCGCCGACCCTGGCGACCAGTTTGGTCGAGTGGCCGTAGCGGGTGTAGAGTCCGCCGCCGTGGTCGATGATGATCATGTTGCCGTATCCGCCGCTGTTCCAGCCGGAATAGACGACCACGCCGTCGTCGGCGGCGTAGATCGGCGTGCCGATCGGGCCGGCGATGTCCATGCCGGTGTGCTTGCGCTTGAAGTACTGGGTGATGCGCCGCGCCGAGGTCGGCCAGAGCAGCTGGCCGAGGCCGATGCGGTCGGCGGCCGGCGGGGGGATGAGCGCCTTGCTGGCGTAGTTGCTCGGCCGCGGCGGGGGCGGCGGCAGCTTGCCGTCGGGCAGCACCAGTTCGATGCCGGCGTCGAGCGTGTCGGAATCGGCCAGGCCGTTGATCTCGGTGATCTTGGCGGGCTCGCTCTTGTAGGTCTTGGAGATCTTGGTCAGGGTGTCGCCGCGCCGCGTCTTGTAGACGATGCCGTCGACCGGCAGGATGCGCAGTTTCTGGCCCTCGCGAATGATGCTCCGCGGGCCGAGATCGTTGGCCGTGAGCACGGTGCCCGGCAGCAGGCCGAACGAACTGGCGATGGACCCGATATTGTCGCCCGGCTTGACCACGTATTCGACGATCTGGGTGCGGGTGAGCGGCTGGTCCTGGGTGGCGGCCGCTTCCGGGGCGACGCGCACGGCGTTGATCGGCGAGACCGTCTCTTCCTCCGGGACCTCGGCCACCTCCGGCTGGCCGGCCGGCTGGGGTTCGTCGCCGTTGACGTTGTAATAATCCTGGGAGCTGACCGCCTGGTCGTTGATATAGGAGACGCCCTCGTTGGCCGTCTCGACCGTATCGACCGCCTCTTCGACCAGCACATCCTCATCCAGACCGCCGGTCAGCTTGGCCAGCAAGCTCTGCTGGCCGGTAACATCCTCGGACTTCGGCGCGCCTTCGCTGGCGTAAATATTGGTCGCCGTGACCAGGAAGGTCAGGACCAGCACGGCCACCTTAACGACGTAGCGATGGGTGAACAGGACCGACAATCGGCCGTGGGCGCTCAACTGAGCGGAGATAAACCGCTTGACGAACCGGCAAAGGCGGTAGGCCAGGACGACCACCGGGTAAAAAAGCGCATTCCAAAGCCAAAAAGCCGGCCTCCTGACTATTAAAAGAAAAAAGGTTAAACACTTTTTCAAGACGATTAACCCCTTAAACACCCACACCAGCAGTTTGATGCTGATTTTTTTGACCAATCGTGGTATATGGCTTCCTCAGGTTTCTTAACCAAGGAACTGATTTTTCCGCTCAACTACGCTAAATATTCCTATATCACTCACAACGACTCGTGTCCACCAAGATACCAGAAATCCGGCTCGGTGTCAATGCGGCCGACTGTCGATAGACTGTGACTAATGACCCGGGACATTCTGCCGATCCAATTGACAGACCAGCTTATTTAGCCTACCATTCGAGCGGTATATAGCGGCTTTTTTTATTTTTTATCCTGCCGGAAGTTGCCGGCGCGATTTATTCATCTAACTATGCAGTATCCGCTGTTAGTGGCCCTGGTCTCCGCTCTCCTGGCGATCGGCTACGGGTCGATCCTCATCCGCTGGGTCCTCGCCAAACCCCAGGGTGACGAGAAGATGCGGGCGATCGCCAAGGCGATCCAGGAAGGCGCCAACGCCTATCTGGTGCGGCAGACCAAGTCGGCCGCCATCGTCGCCGCGATCATTTTCATCCTGCTGTTCGTCTATCTGAACGCCTCGACGGCCGTCGGCTTCCTGGTCGGCGCCGTCCTGTCCGCCCTGGCCGGCTTCATCGGCATGCAGGTCTCGGTTCGGGCCAACATCCGCACCACCGAGGCCGCCAAGAACGGCCTGTCCGCCGCCCTGCTCATGGCTTTCCGCGGCGGTTCGGTCACCGGCATGTTCGTCGTCGGCCTGGGGCTCCTGGGCGTCGCCGCTTTCTACGCCCTGACCCAGGACGTCAGCGCCCTGGTCGGCCTGGGTTTCGGCGGCAGCCTGATCTCGGTCTTCGCCCGCCTCGGCGGCGGCATCTACACCAAGGCCGCCGACGTCGGAGCCGACCTGGTCGGCAAGGTCGAAGCCGGCATTCCCGAAGATGACCCCCGCAACCCGGCCGTCATCGCCGACAACGTCGGCGACAACGTCGGCGACTGCGCCGGCATGGCCGCCGACCTGTTCGAGACCTACGCCGTGACGGCCGTGGCCGCCATGCTCCTGGGCTCGCTGGTCTTCGACTCCGAGAAGGCCGTCCTCTTCCCCCTGGCGCTGGGCGGCGTTTCCATCATCGCCTCGATCGTCGGCAGCTTCGCCGTCAGGATCGGCGGCTCGAAGAACATCATGGGAGCACTCTACAAGGGCCTGATCGTCGCCGCTCTCGGCGCCGCCGTGCTCTTCTACCCGGTCACCACCTGGCTCATGGGCGATAACGGCCTCTACAGCGTCGGCCGTCTCTACCTGGCCTCGCTCGTCGGCATCGCCGTCACCGGCCTGATAGTCGTCATCACCGAGTATTACACCGGCACCAAGTACTCGCCGGTCCGCCGCATCGCCGCCGCCTCCCAGACCGGCCACGGCACGAACATCATCGCCGGCCTCGGCCTTTCCATGAAGGCGACCGCCCTGCCGGTCCTGGCCATCTCCGCCGGCATCCTGACCGCCTATTCGCTGGCCGGCATCTACGGCGTCGCCGTCGCTTCGATGGCCATGCTGTCGCTCACCGGCATCATCGTGGCCATCGACTCTTTCGGCCCGATCACCGATAACGCCGGCGGCATCGCCGAAATGGCCGGCCTGCCGGAGAGCGTCCGCGCCGTCACCGACCCGCTGGACGCCGTCGGCAACACCACCAAAGCCGTGACCAAAGGCTACGCCATCGGTTCCGCCGGCCTGGCCGCGGTCGTCCTCTTCTCCGCCTACACCGAAGAGCTGTCCAGGCTGGGCAAGGACGTCGCCTTCTCGCTCTCGGATCCCAAGGTCCTGATCGGCCTGTTCCTGGGCGGCCTGATCACCTATCTCTTCGGCGCCATCGCCATGGAGGCGGTCGGCCGCGCGGCCGGCGGCGTCGTCGAGGAGGTCCGGCGCCAGTTCCGCGAGATCAAGGGGATCATGGAGGGCACGGCCAAGCCCGATTACGCCCGCTGCGTTGACATCGTCACCAAGGCGGCCATCAAGGAGATGATCGTGCCGGCCCTGCTGCCGGTCGCCGCTCCGGTCGTCGTCGGCCTGGTCTTCGGGACGCTCCTGGGCGCCGAGGCGCTCGGCGGCATGCTGGTCGGCGCCATCGTCACCGGCCTGTTCGTGGCCGTTTCCATGACCACGGGCGGCGCGGCCTGGGACAACGCCAAGAAGTACATCGAGGCGGGCAATTTCGGCGGCAAGAAGTCGCTGGCCCACCAGGCGGCCGTCACCGGCGACACCGTCGGCGACCCCTACAAGGACACCGCCGGCCCGGCCATCAACCCGATGATCAAGATACTGAACATCGTCGCCCTGCTGATCGTCGCCCTGATGTAACCGTCCGTCCGACAAGAAAAGACCGGTCCGAGAGTTTCGGGCCGGTCTTTGATTTGAGGCCGATCAGACGTCGTGGTCCGGCTCGTCGGGAAAGACGTTCCGGCCGGTGTACATGTCCACGGCGCTCCACATGATCCGGTTGCGGCCCAGGAAGTTCTCCCAGACCGAGACCTGGACCAGGCAGCTCGGCTTCAGGTCGAACTCCAGGCGGACGGGCAGCGGCTCGCGCAGCTCCCAGTCCGGACGGTCCCTGAAGCGGATCCGCCGCAGCCGGTTCTCGACCCCGCCGTACTCGGCGTAGAGGAACGGCCCTTCGGCCACTTTGATCCAGCCGCAGAGCATCCAGTGGGCCGAACTGGCCGCGAAGACCAGCAGGGCCGCCTTCAGCCCCAGCGGCGCAAAGATGCTGCCGAGGCCGTCGGCGCAGAATATCTGCCAGCCGGCGGCGAAGAGCGCGAGGACGACCGCGGTCTGCAGCGACCAGGACCAGAGCAGGGCGGAGGTCCTCCGCCGGCGGGTCATGGCATTCATGGCCACTCCTTTCCTTTCGCGGTGCCTGACAGCGAGCGACTTTAGGTCGCGAGGTGTCTGGCTCCGCCACCTTGGTCAAATAGGAAACCACCTATAAAGAACCTGACCGCTGAACGTAGCCGAAATACCGCGGTTTGTCAATCCTGGAGCGCGGCCAGCGCAGACGTTGACAGAACCGCTTTTTTGGCTTAATATTCGAAATCACATTACCGAATGCCTATGCAGATCAACATCAAGAAGCTGCCGAAGAACCTGGTCGAGATCAGCGTCGAGCTCGGCGCCGACGAGACCAAGCCCTACCTGGAGACCGCCGCCGTGCACATCTCCAAGGAGCGGCCGATCAAAGGCTACCGCCTCGGCCACGCGCCTTACGACGTGGTCAAATCCAATTTCGGCGAGATGGCCATCTACGAGCACGCGCTCGAGGACATCGTCCGCAAGACCTACGTCCAGGCCGTCAAAGAGAACAAGCTGATGACCTTCGGAGAGCCCAGGGTCGACGTCAAGAAGCTGGCGCCCGGCAACCCGATCGCTTTCACCGCGGTCGTGGCCATCGTGCTCAAGGTCCTGTCCGTGCCGGCGCTCGACAGCATCAAGGTCAAGATGAAAGTGCCCGAGGTCAAGGAAGCCGAGGTCGAGACCGCGCTCAAGCAGCTGCAGAAGATGCGGACCAAGGAAGCCGCCGTC
>JBAIXY010000148.1:0-5648 GCA_037916205.1 Vicinamibacterales bacterium
CGCCGCTTCGGCGAAGCCGCGGTAGGCGGACAGCAGCCGGTCGGGTTCGGTGCGCTGGCGGAAGTACTCGTAGGCCTCCCGCAGCTCCGGGACGGAGCAGCGCTTCAGGAGCTCGCCGGCCTCGGCCAGGCGCTTCTTGCGCAGGCGCTTGAGCCGGCGCTCCAGGCCGCGGCCCGCGATCAGTTCGCCGACGGTCAGCTGATCGCCGGCGTCGCGGTCCAGGACGGCCTGGCCGACGCCCATGCCGCACGATCCGTAGGCGGAACCGCCGCGGCAGATCTCGAGCATCTGCCCGATCATCTTGTGCAGCGGCGTGACCACGGCGCAGCGCGGGTCGATCTTGAGCCTGGCCAGGGCGTCGCCGTGTCCTTTGGAGGACAGGGCGGCGGCCTCGGCCAGCAGGTTCTCCGGCTCGACCAGCATCTCGCGCGACAGCAGCGTCCGGACGCCGGGCACCAGAGTGCCGGCCCCGAACTGGGCGAAGCAGTGCCAGACGCCGTCCGGCGAGACCACGTTGTGGCCGGCCTGTGGCCCGCCGTTGTAGCGGACCACGAGTCCGGCGCCATGGCGCCGGACGAGGACGTCGACGACCGAGCCTTTGCCCTCGTCGCCGAAGCCCAGACCGCAGACGACGAACAATTTGCCTGATCTCATGGGCCGCCTTCCTTTCCGGGGCTGACCTGACGGTGTTTTTTTGAAAGTGCGTTCGCTCCTCCGGGAGCGCGGCCGGGTCCGCGTCTGCGGGGCCGGCCGCGGCCTCGGAATGACCGACTCTATAAAAAAATCCGCGGTAAAGCAAGGGCTTTTCCGCGGATGACGATCCGAGAGGCCTAGTAGCGGCCCGGCTTCTTGCGGCCGCCGGGCTTGGCTGCCGTCTTGGCGCCGGACGTCCGGGTCGCGGTCCTGGCCTTGGGCGCCGGCTTCTTCTCCTCCGGCTCTTCGGTCGGGGGCAGGAGCGGCGCCTTGGGGGCGATGGCGGTCAGCTGCTGGAGCGCCTTGCGGACCTCGGCCACGCGCTGGTCCGTCTGCGGGACGTCGCGCTTGGTCTTGAGGTCGCGGAGGAACTCGTCGAGCGTCCGCGAAGCGGTCATCAGGGCGAAGACGCCCAGGGTGACGTCGGCGATGGCCGTGTCGCTGCCGAGCATGATGACCCGCTCCGGGCCCAGCAGCTCGCGCCACTGGGCGGCGATCCGCTTCTCGTCGTCAGGATCACTGTAGCGCCGGTGGATGAGGAAGACGTTCCCTTTGAACTTCTTCATCAGCTCGGCGAAGACCTCCTTGGTCTCGACGTCCTTGTGCCTGCCGCCGAAATGCATCTGCAGGTCGCGGGCGTAGAGCGTCTCGCGGAAGTGCTCGTCGCCGGTGATCAGGAAGAACGGGGTGACCGCCTTGGACAGGTCGCACATCCTGGCGTAGAAGTAGGCGGTGAACTCGTAGGACTCGCCGCCGTTGCCGCCGCCGTTGCCCTCGAGCCAGACTCGCTGCAGCCAGTCGTCGAGCTTGCGCACGGGCGAGAACTCGGCGATCTGGATCGGCGCCTTGTCGGAGCGGACGTCGCCGATGGCCGCCAGGCTGATGGCCGCGTCCCGCAGGTAGCCGCACTCGACGAGCTGGCCGGCGATGAGGGGCATCTTGTCGTAGATGATCCGCGGCAGGTTGCCCATCGAGCCGGTCACGTCGAAGCCGTAGACGACCGGGCTCCTGCTGGCGCAGACCAGCCGGCGATCCTTGGGCAGGAGCCCCGGATCGCAGGACCGGCGGGACATCTTCTCCTCGGCGTCGTTCGAGAATCCGCGCGATCCGCGGTCGTAGCCGTCCCGGGTGTCGCGATCGTAGTAGGCGCCTCCTCCACCCATTTTGTGCTCCTTTCGTTCGGAATTGCGTCGTGGTTAAAGGAACTGGCCTTGCCGATTGGCGCCGCAAGCTTAGCTTTTTCGGCCCGAATGTCAATATTGGACCTATAAAAAGGCCCGGAACAGGTCCGGGCCTCGGGAAGAAAGAACGGCTACCAGTCCGAGGAGGAGTAACGGGACGGCCGGCGGTCCTGGGCCGCGCGCTTCACGCGCGGCGAGACCGAGGCAGCGGGCACCGTGACCTTCTTGCCGCAGACCGGGCAGAGCACGTAGTAACCCTTGCAGTCGTAGTACCGGTCGCCCTCCGCCACGACATCCTTCTCCTCGACGAGGAGAGTGGCGCCGCAATCCGGCTCCGGGCAGACCACTTCGACGCTCCAGGGGTTGTTCCACTTGCCTTCCTTGATGACCTTCATCTGAGTCCTCCGGTTGAGGGCCTGCACGGCCAGCCAATGATCGAAGCCAAGTTCATCAGGACGGAGCGCCTCCGGCCGGCGCCAGACGATGGCGCGGGCGTCGCTGCCAGCCTTCGCCCGGATGGACGAACGGGCGGCGGCGAAGGCGGCGAAGACGACGGAGACCCGGCGTCCGGACCGCGGATCGCGATCCGGGGCGTCGAGCAGGCAGAGGGGCGACAGGTCTTCCGGCCGCAGGACGACGCCCGTCTCCTCGCGGAGCTCCCGGGCCGCCGCGGCCGCCAGGCTCGCGTCCGTTTCCTCGACGTGGCCGCCAGGCAGGACCAGGCGGTCAATGAATGGCGGCTTGGCCCGGCGGACGAGCAGGAGCTCGCCGCCGGCCAGGAACGCGATGTCGACGGTCAGGATGACGCCCATCGGCCTCTCCTCAGTCGCCGTAGCCGCGGCTGGTGCCCGGCTTGCGGTCAGGAAGCGCGCGGGAGCCGGTGTAGTCGCTGACGTCGGTCTCCACGCCGCAGCAGGGACAGGTGAAAGTGTCGTAGACGTCGTGGCCGCCGCCGTAGTCGTAGTGATGGGTGTGGTAGAGGTCGTTCTCCGACACCAGGAGCCGCGCGCCGCACCCGCCGCCGCCGTTGCCGCTGCCGGTGCAGACGTATTCCTTGGACCAGCCCTTTTGCGGGCGCCCTTTCTTGAGGACCTTCATGGCTTCCTCCTCGGTTGTAAGGAGCGGTTCGCGCCGGGTCTTCTTTCTCCCGACAAGGCCATCATGCCAGCCGCCGGCGCCGAATGCAGCATTTTTTCGTAAAGATGCTTGTGCTGGCGGGCGCTTTTGGCTAAAATATAAATAGAAATGTTTAGAAAATACTACGAAAATATTCGTAAATATGCCCTTGACCGATCTGACCGCGCCTCAAAAACAAGAGATCGAGGAGAGCCTCGGCCGTTTCGGGCTGAACGCCACCGATCGCCTGACCTACCTGTCGCTGCTGCCGCTTGGCCAGACGACCCTGTCTCCCCTGTCCCTGGCCGCCGGCCTGCGGCTGACCACGGTCCAGTCGGCGCTCGGCCGGCTGGTCGACCGCGGGCTGGTCAAGGTGTCCAAACGCGGCTCGCGCCACGTCTACGAGGCGCTCGACCCGGTGGCGCTCCGCCGGATACTCGAGCGCCAGGCCGAGGAGACCGCGGCCATCGTGCCGCTGCTGCAGAAGCTGCGCGCCGAACCCGCGGCCCCGTCCCAGATCCGCGTCTTCAACCGCGAACGGATGACCGACGTCTTCCACCAGGCGCTCAAGGCCAAAAGCAAACTGGTGTACGAGATCGTCGCCGCCCGCGACTTCCAGGAGGTCCTGGGCGAGCGCTTCCATTTCTCGGCCCGCCGGGTCCGAGCCGGCGTCCGACTCAAGAGCCTCCGCGTCGAAGCCCGGGAGATCAAGAAATATTCCGCCGCGACCCACGCCCGCGAACTGCGCGAGGCCCGCTTCCTGCCGCGCGAGCTGACCTTCCGCAGCTCGGTGATGTTCTGGGACGATACGGTCGCTTTCTACACCACCCGCGACGAGGGCCTGGCCTGGACGGTCAAAAGCGCCTCGCTCCGCCAGATGATGGAACAGGTCTTCGACCTGCTCTGGAGCGTCAGCCGGAGGATGGAGACGGCCTGACGCGTCTCCGCCGCCGACAAAAAAAGCCCCGCCGTGAGCCGGCGGGGCTTTGCGATGAAAGGAACTAGACGATCTTGCGCGCCTTGATCTGGGCGACGATGGCCTCGACGTTCTCGACGAGGCCGCGGGCCTGGATCTGGCTGACGAGGTCCGCGGCGTTCCGCGGCAGCAGGCGCTTGGACGAGCACTCCATCAGGCCCACGAGCGTCATCAGGTCGATGTCGGCCTGGCTGGCGCTGGGGATGAAGTCCCTGATGGCCGCCTTGAGGGCGTCCGCGTCCACCTGCTTCTTCCCCTGCTCGTCGGCGAAACGGAACGAGGACAGGACGATCTTCTCGATGTCCGCGCCCGACAGGCCGTCGGTCAGCTTCACGAACGGAGCGAAGTCGGCGATGTCGAACGGCAGGTTGTGCCGCTTGAACATCACCCGGAAGATCGCCGGGCGCTCGTCCTCGCCGGGCATCGGCATCAGGATCCGATCGTCGCTGCGGCCGCTGCGCTTGAGCGCCGCGTCCATCCGGTCGGGCCGGTTGGTGCAGTTGATGACGATGATCTGTCCGCGGATGCGCGGGTCGGAGAGCAGTTCCATCCACTTCTTCATCAGCCGCTCCGAAACTCCGGAGTCGCCGCGCGGCGAATCGCGCTGGGCGTCGTTGAGGTCGGCCTCGTCGTTCATGACCACGACCGGCGCCAGCGAGCGCAGGCCGTATTCCAGCCGCTCGGAGTTGGCCTCGGACTGGCCGACCCACATCGAGCGGATGTTCTTGGTCTTGACGAAGTTGAACCCCGACTCCTTGGCCAGCGCCTCGACGATGGCGGTCTTGCCGGTGCCGGGCGGGCCCATCAGGGTCACGCCCATCGGCACGAGCCGCTTCTCGCCGCGGCGGATGGCTTCGAGGATGCCGGCGAAGTAGGCCTTGATGTGCTCGTGGCCGCCGATGTCCTCGAGCCCGCGTTCGGGCTCGACCACTTCCATGATGTCGCCGAACTCCTCGTTCAGGATCTCGCGCTTCTTGCGCTTGACGTAGGAGAGGTCGGCGACGCCGCCCGAGCCGCTGGCCCGGAGGAAGATGTCGAGGATCTGGCGGAGAGACAGTCCCTGGGTGGCGTGGGCGAAGAGCTCGGGGTCGAAGTCCTTGGGGACGGCGAACGTTTTCGTCTCGGCCTCCTCGGCCTCCAGCGCCTCGATCTCCTCGGCGATGGCCCTGGCGTCGGCGCCTTTCCTGGCCTTCTTAAGCTTCGTCCGCAGCTGCCCGAGCCGCTTGGCGGCCTCGCGCTTCGCCTCGCTCCCTTCGGTGAGGGCGCGGACGTAGGCCAGGCGCTCAGCCCGGTCGGGCTTCGGGATGAAGACCGTGCGGATGCCGCTCCCGGACTGGCGCAGCTCGGCCGAAACCTTGGCCGCCTGGTCGGTCAGGAGCAGGATGACGTTGCCCTTGGCCCGGATCTCCTCGTCCTGACCCCAGTTCTTCAGCCGCTCGATGTTCGTGCGCTCGACCGGCGACAGCGTGCCGCCGCCGGGGCCGCCCGATGCGGCGATGAAATGGATCGACTGGATGGCCACGGCCATGCCCTCGATCGACCGAAGCGCCTTCTCGATGAGCGGCAGGCAGGCTTCCGGTTCGCGCGGCAGGCCGCGCTTGGCCTGGAGCCCGGCCTTGGCCGCGGCGATCGGATCGCCCGCGTCGGCCTTCTCCTCGATCCCGGCGGCCCGCTTGAACTCC
>JBAIXY010000149.1:0-2350 GCA_037916205.1 Vicinamibacterales bacterium
CCATTCGCGCCGGCGCCCGTGCCGCCTACGTCATCAAGGAACCGATCGTCGCGGCCATCGGAGCCGACATCCCGATCGGCAGCGCCTCCGGCCACATGATCATCGACATCGGCGGCGGCACCATGGAGGCCGCGGTCATCTCGCTCGGCGGCATCGTCGCCTCGGCGTCGGTCCGCATCGGCGGCAACAAGCTCGACGCGGCCATCCAGGAGTACGTCCGCCGCAAGTACGGCCTGGCCATCGGCGAGCGCACGGCCGAGGACGTCAAGATCCAGATCGGCTCCGCCCTGTACATGGACCAGAAGCTGTCGATGGAGATCAAGGGCCGCGACATGGTCACCGGCCTGCCGCGCGTCCTGACGGTCACTTCCGACGACGTCACCGAGGCCATCCAGCACGAGCTGACCGGCCTGGTCAACGCCCTCAAGGAGGTCCTGAACGCCACGCCGCCGGAGCTGTCCGCCGACGTGATGGAGAAGGGCATGATCCTCTCGGGCGGCACGGCGCAGCTCAGGAACATGGCCGAACTCTTCGCCCAGGCCACCGGCGTTCCGGCCTACGTGGCCGACGAGCCCTGGTCCTGCGTCGTCCGCGGCACCGGCATCGCTCTGGAGAACCTGGCCTCGTACAAGCGCTCGATCCTAGCCACTCGATAAAAGAATATTGAAAACGCCGCCCTCACGGGCGGCGTTTTGAATATATAACGTGCGAAGCACACTGTGCGGAAGACTTGTTATCCGTTCGCGAGGCCCAGCCTCGCGCAGCGAGGCTCCCGCAGGCCGAGCGAGATCATTTAGTGAAGTTGTGCGAAAGCCGCGCCGCGAGTGGGTCCGGCTGGAAGGACGCTTCCTGACGTTGGTTTTTGTGAGTGGTCCGGTTTTGGTGTGACCTGCTTCAAGTGCGCGTCCTGACGGCCGGATCCCGAGCAGGCGCACGAATAAAATACAAACCCCGCCCAGGTCGGGCGGGGAAGTCGAGCTACTCGAGCGACGGAACGCTGGTCATGATGAACCGCGTGTAGACGTTGTTCGTGCCGTAGCGGTAGTAGGCCCAGAGGCGCCGGGTGGCGTCGCCGTCGGCGTCCGGCCGGGTGATGTTGGCCAGCATCTCATCCGTGCAGTTGCCCGCCGTGAACTCGCCGCAGAACTGCGCCGGCGGGACGTGCGTCTGGAAGCGCGGCCGGTCCGACGGGCCGGCGTCAGTGAGCTTGCCGCCGATGCGGCTGGCGGCCAGCTGCAGGCTCTCGGCCTTGATCACGGCCAGCAGCCGCTCGTGCTCGTACTTGTCGATGCCGAAAAGGGCGAACGTTTTCATTCCATCCTCCTCCATTGGACAGCTTGCTGGCGGCAAATTAGCAGGATAAGGCCGAATTGTCAAAGGCCGGTCGCGCCGCCGGCCGGATTATCCACAGTTCGGTGTCAGACACCTAGAAGCCGGCCGTGCCGCCGTCCGGGTTGACTTTAAGCTCAGGCGCTGGTAAGACATAGCCATTCAAAACAAAACGCGCCGCGAATAAAGCGCGGACATTCTTTAACAATTAACTGGCAACGACTATGCGAAAAAGCCTATTGCTCGCGTCGTTTGCCGTCGCCGCCGCGATGTTTCTGCCGGCAGCCGTTCACGCGGCCGACCCGGCCGAGGCCTACGCCGGCAAGGTGCTGATCGATGTCTCCAGCCACGGCGAAGCCTGGTACGTGAATCCGCAGTCGCGGATGCGCGTCTACCTCGGCCGACCCCAGGAGGCGCTCAGCCGCCTGGCCGAACGGGCCGTCCGGATCAATTTCGGACAGATCGCCCGCATCGCCGAAGAGGCCGGCGGGACGAGCGACGAGACCTACGCCGCGGATCGGGCCGGCTACGTGCTCCAGCCCAATGATCTCATCGGCGCGGCCTGGTACGTCCATCCGGTCCTGAAGACGCGGATGCGGCTGGCGACGAGCGACGACGCCTGGCAGGTCATGCGCACCGGCATCCCGGTGACCAAGACCGAGCTCAAGGCTATCGGCATCGAGCCCGAGACCGTCAAGCCGCCGACCGGCAGCCATACGGTCAAGAAGATCGAGACCGCCGATACGCTCACGCTCGACGACGGCAGTAAAGTGCGGCTGATCAGCGTTGACGTGCCGGCCAATCCCGACATGCAGGAGGCCGCCATGACGCGGCTCGCCGAGCTTACGGACGGCAAGAGCGTGCTGGTCGAGTCCGACGTTCAGGACGAAGCGGCCGACGGCGCCAAGATGCGCTTTCTCCACGCCGCGGGCGTCAACCTGAACTACGACCTGGTCAGGAACGGCCTGGCCTTCCACAACGTCGCCTTTCCGAACTTCAAGTACGGGGAGATGATGATCGT
>JBAIXY010000150.1:0-13241 GCA_037916205.1 Vicinamibacterales bacterium
TGTTCCTGGCCGCCAGTTCCGAGGACCAGCTGTCTTTCGAGACCGACCGCGAACTGGCCAAGATCAAGCCGGACGCCGAACTGCGCGAATATCAGAACGCCGGCCACGGCACTTCGATGTTCGCCCGCCAGCCGGAACTGCTCGACGAACTGGCCCGGTGGTTCGACTCCAAGATATCCCTGACGCCCTGACCGACCCCAGCCATGCGAGAATTCGTCAAAGTCGAGACCGGCGGCAGCGGCCGCGAGATCGGCGTGGACATCGGCCGGGCCACGGCCGGGATCCTGCGCGAACTCGTCGCCGGCAACCCCGTTTTCTACCGAAGCGAGACCGGCCGCGGCCTCGATTTCATCAAACGCTACGTTTTCAGGAATTTTTTGCCGTTCGTCCGCCGCCGCTATCCGTCATACCTGGCCGAGATACGCGGCATCGCCGAGGGGGCCGGCCTGGACTTCGCCGACATCGCCGTCTTCTCCGCCGAGGAGGAACTCCTCGATACCTGGGGCGGCTGGGACAAGTGTTCGACCGCTGCCGTCCGCCTGCGGGGCCGGCTGCTCCTGCTGCACAGCGAGGATTACATCGGCCGCTACCACGACAAGATGGTCCTGGTCCGGGCCGAACCCAGCGGCCGGCCGGCTTTCCTCAGCCTGAGCTATCCGGGCACGCTTGCGGGTTCGGCCTGCGGCATCAACTCCGCCGGCATCGCCACCTGCAACAACTCCCTGCGCTACCAGCCGAGGCGCCGCGGCATCCCCAAGAATTTCTACCTGCGCGACACGCTGGCCGCGCGTTCGGTCGACGACGTCATCCGGTCCATGGCCATCGGGCCACGGGCCGTGGCCGGCAACGTCACCGTGGCCTCGAGCCGCGAGGGCCGCGCCGCCTTCGTCGAGGCCACGCTGACCCAGACGGCCGTGGCCAACCTCGGCCGCAACTACGCGCTGACCCACACCAACAACGTCCGTTCTCCCGAGATCGACGTCCGGGACGAGCGGCCGACCCGCAACTCGCTCCTGCGCCTGGCCGAGCTCGATTATATGCTCAGACGCCGGCACGGCAGTTACACCCTATCCTACCTCGGTTCGGTGCTCGGCTCGGAGGCGCATCATCTGCTTCGCTTCAACACCAAGGAGAAAGCGGCGGCCACTTTGGCTTCCGTCATCATGGATCCCGGCCGGCGGACGATGCATATCGCCGTGCGCAGCCGGCGGGGCAATCCCTACGTCCGTTACCGGCTCTGACCGCCGCTAAAAAAGGACGGCCGCGAGGCCGTTTTTTCGTCCGGCCCGCCCGAAAAATTCTGTGGATAACATTTGACGGCGCGGAGAGTAAGATACTCACGTTTCATCCGACAACTACCCGGAGGTTTCCGATGGAACCCGAGCTCTTTGAAACCGCCGCGGCGGAAATGCTGAGCCGTTTTGACCCCGCCGGCGACCGCAAGTCGCTGATCGACCGGCCCTTCATCATCGAACTGTTCGGCACGCCCAAGTCCGGCAAGACGACGATGAAGGAGATGCTCAAGCACACCTTCAAGCGCAACAAGTGGGCCGTCTCGACGCCCACCGAAGGCGCCGAGGTCATCGAGTGGACCAAGCGGCTGGATCCGCAGTACAACTTCCAGACCGCCGAGTACGCCCTGATGCAGGCCCGCGAGCTGGCCTACGGACCGAAGCACCGCAGCTTCCACGTTGCCATCCTCGACCGCGGCAACTTCGACGGCATCGTCCGCATGGAGTACAACCGCATGCGCGGCACCATCTGCGAGGCCGAGCAGCGGGCCATCGAGAACTACTACCTGCTGTCGCTGAACGAGGAGATGTTCGACCTGCACGTCTGCCTGGTGGCCGACCCCGAGGTCGCCATCAGCCGCGAGCTGGCCCGCGCCATCGTCAAGAAGCACGGCGAGACGATGAACCCCCAGACCCTGGCTGACCTGCTCGAGGCGCACCGGCGCGTCTGGGAACGGCTCAACTGCGCCGCCAACCCGGCCATGTGCTGGCACGACTCCTCGCGCGAAAGCGAGGCCGAGACCGCCCAGGCCATCATCGAGAGGCTGCTGTCCGCATTCGAGCGGCGGCTGGCGGCGATCCGCTGACGAGACCCGGAAACCTTCCGGGTCTTTTTTTGTTCCGGCGCGGGTCCCGGTCCGCCGCGGCGGGTTGATTTTTCCGCCGGCCGCTGGTAAATTGACCCTCTTATGCCGGCGAAGAAGCGGAAAAAGATCGTGGTGGGCCTGTCCGGCGGCGTCGATTCCAGCGTCGCCGCCGCCTTGCTCGTGCGCCAGGGGCACGACGTCGTCGGCGCCTTCATGAAGAACTGGTCGGACACCAAGGACCCGCTGACCGGCGCCTGCGCCTGGCGGGCCGAGCGCCGCGACGCCGAAGCCGTGGCCGCGAAGCTGGGCGTCCCTTTCGTCACCTTCGATTTCGAGAAGGAATACCGCGAGGCGGTGGTCGGCTACCTGTTCCGCGAATACCAGGCCGGCCGCACGCCGAACCCGGACGTGCTCTGCAACAAGGCGGTCAAGTTCGACCTGTTCCTGAAGCGCGCGCTTGAGACCGGCGCCGACCTGATCGCCACAGGGCATTACGCGCGGGTGGAAGCTCCGCGGCGCCGCGGCGGCGCCTGGCGGCTCCTCGCCGGCATCGACCAGAACAAGGACCAGTCGTATTTCCTGCACCAGCTCGACCAGGAGCAGCTTTCCCGCTCCGTCTTCCCGGTCGGCGGGCTGCTCAAGCCGGAGGTGCGCCGCCTGGCCCGCGAGTTCGGCCTGCCCACGGCCGACAAGAAGGACAGCCAGGGCATCTGTTTCATCGGCAAGGTCGACCTGAAGACCTTCCTGGAGCGGGGCATCGTCCGGCATCCGGGCCCGATCGTCACCGTGGACGGCCGGGTGGTAGGCCGGCACCAGGGGATGGCGCCCTACACCATCGGCCAGCGCCACGGCCTGAACCTGGGCGGCGGCCAGCCCTATTTCGTCGTTGACAAGGACCCGGCGCGCAACGCCGTGATCGTCGCCCGGGGCGGGGATCATCCGGCGCTTTTCGCCAAGGCGCTCGAGGCCGCGGAGCCGCACTGGATCGCCGGCAAGCCGCCCAGGCTGCCCCTGCGCTGCCGGGCGCGCATCCGTTATCGCCAGCCTCTGCAATCGGTCGCCGTCAGCCAGCCGGAGCCGGGGCGTCTCTTGGTCCGCTTCACCAAGCGTCAGCGAGCCGTCACGCCCGGACAGTTCGTCGTCTTTTACGACAAGGACGTCTGCCTCGGCGGCGCGGTCATCAGCGCCGCGGTTTGACGCCGCCCGCGGCTGCGCTAACATTGTCCAGTTCGGCCGGTCCCGCGCCGGCCCGCGCTCTTTGCCCTGACAAAGGAGAATGAGAATGGACAGCGTCAAGGTTCGTGAGGTCGTTGACCTCTACCGCCGCTACCTGGCCGGCTTGGGCGTAAGCCCTGGCGGCCTCAGCGGTCCGCTCGACCCGCTCATCGGCGCCGTCGGCGCCGGCAGCTCGTTCGACGCCGACCGCTACGTGGCCGACAGCCGCCAGTTCTTCGCCGCGCTCGGCGTGCCGGAGATCTTCTTCGGCCACGACGGCCGGACGACCTCGCCGCCGGCGGTGCTGGCGCACTGCTGCCAGATGCTGCCCAAGATGCGGGAGTTCCTGGATCAGGGCCGTCGCGGCAAGACGCTGCGCTGGGTCGGGTTCATCCGCGGCTCCGTCCGCTCGGTGTCGCACGACCCCGGCGACCGCGACGAGCCGCTCCAGTACTGCCTCGCGGCTCTCGACGAGGCCGAAGCCTGCCTGGCCGCCGCTGACCTCGACGGTGCCTTCCTGCGCCTGGGCTTCGTCCAGGGCTGTCTCTTCGCCACCGGCCGCTTCAGCATCGGCGAGATGGCCGACCACAACCGGCCGGCCGTCCCCGAACAGGGATGACCGCTCGACCGCGCCGCTCCGGCGCGGTTTTTTTGTCTGTCGTCCTTCCGGAGTGCGATCTGATCCGTTGGTCTTTATCCACAATTCGGTGTCAGACACCTGTCTGACGCCTGCGCAGGCAAGGGACGTTTGACCTAATCTCCGGCGTCAACTAAGCTCCAAATACTGTTTTGGACAGTCCTGCCGGCAAAGGAGGCTCTGATGCTGGTCATCATCCTGACGGCGCTCGTTCTCGTTCTTTTGAGCTGCGGCCTGCTGCTGCGCACGATGGCCCGGTCCCGCCTCAAGCACTACGAGGTCGTCTCGTCGATGCGCCTGGCCACCGGCGGCTTCTGCGCCCTGTGCCTTTCCGCCGTACTGCTCGGCATCGTGCTGACCGTGACCGGCGATCTGTTCAGCATCCTTCTGCTGGCGATCGTCGCCGTCCTGGCCGAGCGCGACTACCGGCTTCTTGACCAGCTCCACGCCTTTCTGGCCGTGAAGCGAACGGTCGCCGAAATGCCCGTCCCAAGGCAGAAGGAGGAGTAAAGATGAACCCGATCATGGCCGTGCTCTCGCTGCTGCTGCGCTGGTCGTTCCCGCTCTTCATCGTCGCCTTCCTGGCCGGCATCTTCTGCCGGAGCCAGGCGGCCAAGGGCGAGATCCGCAAGGCGCGGCTGACCGCCAAGGTCTCGTTCATTGCCTCGTCGCTCCTGGCCGTGGCCCATCTGGCCGCCGGCGCCTTGGGCGACCCGACCGCCATCCTGATGGCCCTGCTCTGGGGCTACTTCGCCTGGCGCGACTACAGCTTCCTCAAGATGCTGGGCTGAGGCCCGACATCCGGACCCGGCGGTCCGGATTTTTTTTATCGCCGTCCGGCCGCCGCGGCTTGCGCGCCAGCGTTCGATGTCTTAACATCAGCGCATCGCTCATTCGAAATAGGAGGTCGGTCATGCTGCAGGCCCTCAACATCGTCGGTGCCGTCCTGGTCTTCGTCTTCGCGGCCGCCTACGGGACCCTCCTGCTGCTCTCCTGGCGCCGCGCTTTCGCCTGGGCCCGCCTCTGCGGCTGGGCCGCCGCCAGCCTCTGCCTGCCGCTCGCGGCCAAGCACCTGGTCTGCGCCTTCCTGCCGCGCAGCCTCGGCCCGCTCGACCTGCTTCTGGCCGGGGCCTGGCTCTGGGTCGCCTGGATGATCCGCGAGAAGGTCCTCGACCTGCCCGAGCCGCGCTGACGGCTCACTGAACTCCGGTCCGCCGGGGTTTTTTCTTGTCCGGATCCGGCGCTCAACCGGTTGCCGGATGCCAGACTTTGGGATATTCTGTCTTAACGTTGAACACCCTGCCCATATTATGAAGACAAAGATCGTCTCCGCGTTTTATTTCGCCGCCGCGGCCGCCATATTGGTACTGGCCGGCGCCGGCTGCCTCCAGTCGGTGAACCGCGTCGGCAACGAGCTCGGCAATGAGGTCGTCCAGCCCGTGGCCGTGCCGATCAGCGCCCTGAACAAGGCCAAGCAGGTGACCTCGGAAGCCAATGCCAAAGCGAATGAACAGACCGAAAGCGTCGCCAACGAAATGACCGTAGCCATGGTCCTGACCGAGGGCGCCAAGGCTCCCGAGGGAGCCCAGTTGGGCGATACTTTTGGCTGCCAGGACCGGGTCGCCTTCGTCAAAGTGCCTCGCGAGACCGACAGCGGCGACACCCTCAAGGACGTGCTGACCTCGCTCTTGGCCGTCAAGGACACGAACTACAAGGGCTATTACACGGCCCTGGCCTTCTCGACCCTCAAGGTCGACAAGATCCAGAGCACCGACGGGGTCACCACCGAGGTCTGGCTTTCCGGCCTGCCCAAGTCGGGCGGCGCCTGCGACGATCCGCGGATCAAGGAACAGCTCGAACAGACCATCAAGCGCCTGCGCCCGAACTTCAAGATCTTCCTCAACGGCTCCGAGGCCAAGTACAACTGCATCGGCGACCTGAGCGGCCGCTGCAGCGTCCAATAGATACACGCGGTGCCTGACAGCGAGCGGCTGAAAGCCGCGAGGTGTCTGGCTACGCCACCTTGTTCAGATCAGTTGCCACTTCTATGACGGCCAGCGAGATCCGGTTCAAATACCTGGAATTCTTCAGACAGCGGGGCCACGCGGTCATCCCGTCGGCTTCGCTTATCCCGGAGAACGACCCGACCGTGCTTTTCACCACGGCCGGCATGCACCCGCTCGTGCCTTATCTCCTGGGAGAGCCGCACCCGGAAGGCACCCGCCTGGCCAGCTCGCAGAAATGCATCCGCACCGGAGACATCGACGAGGTGGGGGACAACCGCCACCTGACCTTCTTCGAGATGCTCGGCAACTGGTCTCTCGGCGACTATTTCAAGAAAGAAGCGATCGAGTGGAGCTTCGATCTCCTGACCGGCAAGGGCCAGTTCGGGTTCGACCCGCTCCGGCTCTACGTTTCCGTTTTCGAGGGCGATGCTGACGCGCCGCGCGACGACGAGGCCGCGGCCATCTGGACGGCCCAGTTCAAGAAGGCGGGCATCGACGCCGCCTCGCCCCGCCGCGTCTTCACCTATCCGAAATCCAAGAACTGGTGGGGACCGGCCGGCCAGACCGGACCCTGCGGCCCGGACACCGAGATGTTCTACGACACGCTGAACCTGCCATCGCCGACGGCGCACGCGCCGGGCTGGAAGGGGACTGAGGATTGCCATCCGAACTGCGACTGCGGCCGATACGTCGAGATCTGGAACGACGTCTTCATGCAGTACTTCAAGACGGCCGAGGGCAAGTTCGAGCCGCTCAAGCAGAAGAACGTGGACACCGGCATGGGCCTGGAGCGCACGGCCATGATCCTGCAGGGCGTGCCGACGGTCTTCGACACCGAACTCTTCGCGCCGCTCTTCGCCGAGATCGAGAGGCTTTCCGGCCGCCGCTACGGCGAGGACGCCGAGACCACCCGGGCCATGCGCATCGTCGCCGACCACCTCAAGGCCGCGGCCTTCATCCTGGGCGACCCGCGCGGCGTCAGCCCGTCGAACGTTGACCAGGGCTACATCCTGCGCCGCCTGATCCGCCGAGCCATCCGCTACGGCCGCCAGCTGGGCATCCAGGGCTTCTTTACCGCGGCGGTCGCCGACAAGGTCGTCAGCCTCTACGCCGACGTTTATCCGGAGCTGCCGAAGAACCGCCAGCGCATCGCCGGCGAACTGAACGGCGAAGAGGAGAAGTTCAGCAAGACGCTGCAGCACGGCCTGGCCGAGGCCAGCAAGCTCAAGGACAAGTACGTCCGCGCAGTCGAGATCCCCGGCGAGACCGCCTTCTATCTCTACGAGACCTTCGGCTTCCCGGTCGAGCTGACCGAGGAGGTCCTGGGCAAGAAGGTCAACGCCGCCGAGTTCGCTGTGGCGCAGAAGAAGCACCAGGACGACTCGCGCGCCGGCGCCGAACAGAAGTTCTCCGGCGGCCTGGCCGACCACTCCGATCAGGTCGTTAAGCTGCACACCGCCACCCATATGCTCCACGCCGCCCTGCGCCAGGTGCTCGGCACGCACGTCGAGCAGAAGGGCTCGAACATCACCGCCGAGCGGCTGCGCTTCGATTTCTCGCACGACAAGAAAATGACGCCCGAGGAGGTCAAGCGGACTGAGGAGATCGTCAACGATAAGATCCGGGCCGGTCTGCCGGTCAGGTTCGACATGATGACCGTGGACGAGGCCAAGCAGGCCGGGGCCATCGGCCTTTTCGAGGACAAATACGCCAAGCTCGGCGGCAAGGTAAAGGTCTACACCATCGGCGACGAGGCGGCCGGCATCTATTCGCGCGAGATCTGCGGCGGGCCTCACGTCGAGAACACCTCGGCCCTGCACGGCTTCAAGATAATGAAAGAGGAGGCCTCGTCGGCCGGAGTCCGCCGGATCAAAGCGGTGCTGGTTTGAGCTGAACTTAGCTTGATCAAGGCAAAAAAACGCCGGCCCAGCGGGCCGGCGTTTGGCGCTTGACAGGACGACGGCCAGTGCTACAATGTCGAAGCTTTGCGAAAAGCAGGACTCTGGGCCGAAAGGTCCTGGAACAGCTCCTTGCTAAGCTTATTAATATCCGATACACTTCAGCCGTTATGGCTGAACGATTAACCCAAGGTCAGGGTGACCAAGCGGGCGCCGAAGACGTCTCCAAGAAGTTCATCGAGATGCACGGAGTCGTCGACGAGTGCCTGCCGGCCGCCACTTTCCGGATCCGGCTCGACAACGGTCAGACCATCCTCGGACACCTGTCCGGGAAGATGAGGATGAACCGCATTCGGCTGCTTCCGGGCGACGAAGTGAAGGTCGAAATGACGCCTTACGACCTGACCAAAGGACGGATCGTCTATCGATTCTGACCGCAGAACGGTTTCGGGTAAGGGCAGTGGACAAAAAAGACGCTTTTTTGTACACTGCTTCCACCTCGGACGGGGTGGTTGTGTTTTATAATATTAAGGCGCGGCGGGCGCCAGAGCCGACATGAAAGTCAGAGCTTCGGTAAAGAAAATCTGCAGGAATTGCAAGGTTGTCAGGCGGTTCAACCGTCTTTACGTTATCTGTCCGACGGCCAAACATAAGCAGCGCCAAGGTTAATCGCATCGTCTATGGCCCGTATCGCCGGCATCACACTGCCTAACAAACGGATCGAGATCGCTTTGACGTACATCTACGGCATCGGCCGCAGCCGCGCCGTGTCGATCCTGAAGAAGCTCGGCATCGACAAGAACGCCCGCGCCAACGACCTCTCCGGCGAGCAGGAGAAGCGCCTGCGCGACGAGATCGAGAAGAACTACCGCGTCGAGGGCGAACTGCGCCGCGACACACAGGCCAACATCCGCCGCCTGAAGGAGATCGGCTCCTACCGCGGCAGCCGTCACGCCAAGGGCCTGCCCGCCCGCGGCCAGCGGACCAAGACCAACTCCCGCACCGTCCGCGGCAACGTCCGCCGCACGATGGGCTCCGGCCGCACCAAGGCGGCTAAGACCTAACCTGACGCCATCCCACGCTTATGCCAGAGGAAAAGAACGTCACCGCCGCCCCGGCCGCCGAAGCCGCCGCGCCCGCCAAAGCCGCCCCGGCCCGCACCAAGAAGCGCAAGGCCGTCAAGCTCGTTTCGAGCGGCCGCGCCTACGTGCACGCCAGCTACAACAACACCATCGTCACCCTGACCGACCTGAACGGCAACGTGCTCGGCTGGTCGAGCGCCGGCAAGGTCGGCTTCAAGGGCCCGAAGAAATCGACGCCCTACGCCGCCAGCGTCATCGTCAAGGACGTGAGCGACAAGGTCCGCGACACCGGCCTCAAGGAGGTCAGCGTTTTCGTCTGCGGCATCGGCTCCGGCCGCGAGGCCGCCGTCCGGGCGCTCCACGCCAACGGCATCAACGTGCTGTCGATCAAGGACGTAACCCCGATCCCTCATAACGGCTGCCGGGCGCCTAAGCCTCGCCGCGTCTAACCTATGGGCAGGAGACTTGAACCGAAATGCAAGCAGTGCCGCCGCGAAGGCTCGAAGCTTTATCTTAAGAGCGACAAGTGCCTGACGGCCAAATGCCCGATCGTCCGGCGCAATTTCAAGCCGGGCGTCCATGGCCCGACCTCCCGCACCCGCCCGACCCCGTACGGCCTGCAGCTGCGCGAGAAGCAGAAGGCCAAGGAGCTCTACGGCCTGCAGGAGCGGCAGTTCGCCAACTATTTCGCCAAGGCCAAGAAGATCGTCGGCAACACCGCCAGCTTCCTGGTCCAGATGCTGGAGATGCGGCTCGACAACGTCGTTTACCGCCTCGGCTTCGCCAAGTCGCGCGCCATGGCCCGCCAGCTGGTCAATCACGGCCTGATCCGGGTCAACGGCAAGAAGGTGACCATCCCGTCCTACCAGACCCGCGTCGGCGAGGTCATCACCATCAAGGAGAAGACCCTCAAGAGCAAGCTTTTCGAGAACGAGGCCGCCCGCCTGGAGAAGGTCACGCCGCCGAGCTGGCTGAACCTGGACGCCAAGGCCATGACCGGCAAGGTCCTGAACAAGCCCGAGGGCGAGGACCTGAAGCAGAGCTTCGACCCGCGGCTGATCGTCGAATTCTACTCCAGATAGCAATTAATGCGGCCGCCCGCCGGCCGCCCAAAAACGAAACCAGATCAATATGGAAGAGATCCTCCTTCCGTCCAAGATCGAGATAATCCCCGGCGAGAACGAGCGCAAAGGAACGCTCGTCGTTGAACCGTGCTTCCAGGGCTACGGCACCACTCTCGGCAACGCCCTGCGCCGCGTCATGCTGTCCTCGCTGGACGGCGCCGCCGTCACCGCGGTCAAGATCAAGGGCGCGCAGCACGAATTCTCGCCGCTGAACGGCGTCAAGGAGGATGTCCTGGAGATCGTCCTGAACCTCAAGGCCCTGCGGCTCCGCATGTTCGGTGAGGGCCCCGTGCGCCTGCACCTGCAGGCCAAGGGCGAGACCGAGGTCACCGCCGGCGACATCGAGCCGAACTCCGACGTCGAGATCATCAACCCCGAACTGCACCTGGCCACCCTGACCGAAAAGAAGGCCGAGCTGGACATGGAGATCTTCGTCGACCGCGGCCGCGGCTACGTGACCACCGAGGAGCGCAGCAAGGAGAAGCCGGAGCTGGGCGTCATCGCCATCGACGCGCTGTTCTCGCCGGTCAAGGAGATCGGCTACCGCGTCGAGGCCGTCCGCGTCGGCCGGATCACCAACTACGACAAGCTGGTCATGGACATCGAGACCGACGGGACCATCCTGCCGGCCGAGGCCATTGACCGCTCGGTCAAGATCCTGATCGACCACTTCTCGCTGATCCTGAACCGCGGCGCCCTGCAGCAGGCCGCCGAGGAGGCCCCGAGCGCCGAAGCCGCCCTGCCCGCCGCCGAAGAGGCCCCGGCCATGGTCGAAGAGGCCGTCATCGAGGAGGCCCCGGCCGCCGAGGAGGCCGAAGGCGAGGAAAAGAAAGAGAAGAAGGCCAAGAAGGCCAAGACCGAGAAGCCGAAGAAGGCCGCCAAGAAGAAGGCCGCCAAATAAGTCCATTCGCTGACATCAGCCTGAACCCGCGAGTATATGCGTCACCGTAGTGCCGGAAAGGTGCTCGACCGGAAGAAGGGGCCCCGCGAGGCGCTCCTCCGCAACCTGGCCACGAGCGTGGTGCTTTTCGAAAAGGTCAAGACCACCAAGGCCAAGGCCAAGGCCGTGAAGCCTCTGGTCGAGAAGATGATCACGATCGGCAAGTCCGGCAGCCTGGTGGCACGCCGCAAACTGGTCGCTTTCTTCTACGGCGAGAACGTCGTCAAGAAGATCATCGAGGAGCTGGGGCCGCGCTATAAGGACCGCCGCGGCGGCTACACCCGCATCACCAACCTCGGTCGCCGCCAGGGCGACGGAGCCGAACTGGTCCAGATCGAACTGGTGTAACTGAACGCCTATGGCTACCGTCAAACGGGAGGTCAAGACCATCGACGCCGCCGGCAAGAGCATCGGCCGGCTGGCCAGCGACATCGCCTGTTTCCTGCAGGGCAAGCACCGGGCTTCCTACACGCCCCACATCGACGCGGGCGACATGGTCGAGGTCCGCAACTGCGCCAAGATGAAGATCACCGGCAAGAAGCTGTCGCAGAAGACCTACTATCATTTCAGCGGCTATCCGGGAGGCATGAAGTCGATCGGTCTGCAGGCCGTCATGGCCAAGAACCCGAGCGACGCCCTGCGCCGCGCGGTCAGGAACATGCTGCCGAAGAACCGCCAGCAGAAGGACCGGCTCAAGAGACTCAAGCTTCACAATGACTAATGATATGACGGCTACCACCAAGAAACCTGTCGAGAAGGCCGAAAAGCCGGCCGCCAAGAAGCCGGCGGTGAAGAAAGCCGCTCCGGCCGCCAAGAAGCCGGCCGCCGCCAAGAAGCCGGCCGTCAGGAAGGCTCCGGTGAAGAAGGAGGAGGCCGCGGTCGCCGCGCCCGCCGTCGTCGCCCCGGTCGCCGCACCCAAGCCGGCCGAGAAGAAGGCCGAGGGTCCCAAGGGCTACATTTACGCCCTGGGCCGCCGCAAGACCGCCATTGCCGAGACCCGGCTGTCCCTGAACGGCAAGGGCGAGATCACGGTCAACGGCAAGAAGTACGCCGACTATTTCACCACCGTCGAACAGCAGCAGGCCATCATGGCCCCGCTCAAGGCCGTGGGCATGGATGACAAGGTCAACATCGCTTTGGTCACTTACAGCGGCGGCATGACCGGTCAGGCCGAAGCGGCCCGCCTGGGCATCAGCCGGGCGCTGGTCAAGGTGAACGAGGAATACCGCAAGACCCTGAAAAAGCTCGGTTTCATGATGCGCGACCCGCGCGAGAAGGAGCGCAAGAAGTACGGTTTGAAGAAAGCGCGCAAAGGTCCGCAGTGGGCGAAGCGCTAAACGAGACATTAGAAACGGCCGCCGCCAGGCGGTCGTTTTGTTTTCTTGGGCTTGTGGCGGCTCGCCGAGCGAAAGTTTTCCGCAGGGCAGGCTTAGCGCCCCTGAGGATAGCTGGTAAAATAAGGGCATATGACTAGTCCACAACACAAAAGCACGGCTTGGCACGGGCTGAGGCCTGTTCAGGCCGTTTTTGGCGTTCTCGTCGCGGTTTTATCCATCTCCATAGCGGGCATTTCTTTCGCCCTGGCCCAGGAAGGCCAGGAGGGCGGCCCGACGCCGGAAGAGATCGCGCAGTTTGAGCGCGAGTTCCAGCCGGACGTCGCCCAGGGGCCGGACGAAACGCAGATCGAGAAGCCGGAGTTCGAAGAACCCGGCCAGATCCCCGAGGAGGTCCGCCAGCGGGTCAGCGAGAGCGACCTGGTGGCCGTTTATTGCGCCATGACCAAGTGGAGGTCCGGCAAGTTCTTCGCCGCAATGGACGCGATGGAGAACATCGTCATTCCGGCCATGGAGCCGGTCAAGGCGCTGGGCATTACGCTGGACATGCCTGACCCGGAAACCTACAAGGCTGAAGGTCAGCGGCGGATTGAGGTCATCTGCGCGGCCAAGGATTCGGCCGAGGCCGACCGCCTGGTCCGCGACTTCCTGGCCTGGGGCCAGAGCGACGCCTTCGCCAAGTTCGCTTCATCCCGCGACAGCCTGCGCGCCAAGATCGAAGATGTGGCGGCCAAGATGCGCGCCGAGATCAAGACCGAGTTGGACCCGTTCGTCGAGGAGCAGAAGACCAAGATCACGGCCGAGATCGACGCCGCGGCCCGCGCCAAGGCCAAGGAAAAATCGGCGCGGTTCGCCGGGTACAAGAGCCCGCCGTCCGCAGCCGAGATCGCCGCCCTCAAGGCCGAGA
>JBAIXY010000151.1:0-4704 GCA_037916205.1 Vicinamibacterales bacterium
AAGCCCTTTAGCCAAAAAATCAAAAATACGCCCGGCTCGCCGGGCGTATTCGGGATAGGCCGCCTATTTGGCCCTTTCCCTGGCGTCGCAGAAGGCCAGCATGGCCTCCCTCATGAACTTCGCCAGCCCGGGGCGGTACTTCTCGTAGTAGGCAGTGAAGCGCTGGTCGGCGACGTACATCTCGGCCAGGCCGCGGTACATCTCGCAGGTCGGTTCGTAGAAGTTCCGCAGGTTGTCGAAATGGCGGGCGATCAGTTTTTGGACTGCGGCACTGTCCGGCTTTTCATTCGCGGCCGCCGCGGCGATCTCTTTCATCAGCTCGTCGCTTTCCTTGGCGATCCTGGCCAGGCCGGCCTTGCCCAATTTTTTCACCTTGGCCACCGACTGTTTGTAGGCGTCGGTCTGGCCCCAGCGCTGTTTGGCCTCCTCGGCGTATTGGTCGACCTCTTTCATGTCGAATGAATCGTAAAGTTCCTTGTCCTCCATATTGAGTTCGTTATTCAGTTTCTTGATGGTCTTGTCGATGGTCGCGGTCAGCCCGTCGAGTCGCTTGATCTTCAAGGCGATCAGCTTTCGATGGTCGCGCAGGGCCCGCAGACGGTCGAAGGCTGGGGAATCGAGCATTTTCTTCACGTCGGCGAGCGGCAGATCGAGCTCACGGAAGAACATGATCTGCTGCAGCCGCAAAAGGTCGTTCTCGCCGTAAGACCGGTAGCCGTTCTTTTCGACGCGCCCGGGCCGCAGCAGTCCGATCTCGTCATAATAATGAAGCGTCCGGACGCTGACGCCAGCGAGCTCGGCAAGTTGATGGATGGAGTAGGGCATTGGCAACACGGTTAAGGTCACGGTCAGTATAAACTATTACGCAACGTCATAGTCAAGGGTTTTGTCCGGCCAGCGTCTCCTGCGCCGACCGTTGACAAAAAAGCTATTTTTGGCTAATCTATCACGTTGGTTCACACGGAGGTGTTTGCATGGATACGCACGTGCTGTACCGCCGCCGTATCGGCATCGCCCTTTTCACCGCTTTTTTGGCCCCTGTTTCAGCTGTCGCTCTCGTCAGGCTGGAGCTGCGGCAACTCGGACACGGCATCCTTTCCATCGTGGAATGCCTGGTGCCCGCGATCCTGCTGCTATTCGCGGCTGGCTGCGCCTGGGCCCTGGCCTGCGACCACAGGTTCGACGTCTGTCCGACCTGCCATCCAGGCCGCAAGGAACCGCTCGACCGCCATCCGGTCTGGCAGGATTGGTTCCTGGTCATTGCCGGCAGCCTTCTCGACGACGCGCCGTGGATGACGGGCTTGACGGGCCTAGTGCTCATGGCGGCCTTTATCCTGTTCGTCATAAGCCATCCGGAACGCTGGTTCGTCGGCTTGCCGCTGTTCGCCCTCGCCGTCGGCTTTTTCTCCGCCTCGATCATTTTGGACAAACGCCAGATCGCCAGGCGGAAGGCCGACAAGGAAGAGGTCGAGCGGCTGGTGGCCGAGAGCCGGCGGTCCGGCTCAGAGCCAGTCGGTTCGACTAGCAGTCAACCGAAGGAGGGCGGGAGATGACCACGCACGGGCTGTATCGACGCCGGATCGGGTTCGCCGTTTTCTGCGCGGTCAGTTCCGTTTTGACGGCCGCTCTCCTGTTCTGGCTGACGCGTCAGCAGACCGGCGTCCTGCGCTTCGTGCACGCGGCGTTCACGCCGGCCATGTTCGCGGCCGCGGCCGTGGACTGCTGGCGCTTCGCCGCCGCGTCGCACCGTTTCGACTGCTGTCTCGTCTGCCGCTCCAAGCGGCTGCGCCCGGTCGGGCCGGTGACCGCCTTCTGGCGAGGCGAAAGGCCGAACTAACGACCGCAACATCTGTTGCGGTCTTTTTTTATAAAAAAGACGCCCCTGGCGAGGGCGTCTTGAAGACTTGTTCCGGCCGTCACTTGCGGGTCGTGCAATTGGCCAGGCAATCCTGGCGGCGGTGGTCGCAGGCCTCCCAGAGGACGGCGGTCGCCTGGTTGCAGGCGTCGTAGCAGGCGACGTGGCCGAAGACGCAGGCCTGCCGGTCCAGGGTCGAACCGTCGCGGTCCTGGCAGGACTTCAGCCGGCGGTCGCACTGGTCGCGGCACTCGAACCGCTCGTTGGACCTGGCGATCTTGCAATCCCCGACGACGAAGTCGTTGTTCGCCTGGCAGGGATCCACGCACTGGCGCAGCTCCTGGTCGGTGAACTGAGTGCCGTCGTCCAGGGTGAGGGCTGCGGCGGGCTGCGGCTTGGTGTGGCTGCAGGAAGCGGTCACGGCAACGGCGGCGATCAGCAGGAAAGAACGCATCGTTTTGACCCTCCGCGCTCGTATCCGGTCATCGGGCGAGCCTGTCAACCTAGCAAAATATCGGCCTTTTGTCAATTCCCGGCAGTGTCATACGCCTGGTTAACCTGACCGTGAAACGATATGCTTAAGGCCGGATAAGCCGAATTATGGCTCACTGGACGGTCTACATCCTGCGGTGCTCTGACGGGTCGCTTTACACCGGCATCACCAAGGACCTGGAACGGCGCGTCGGGAAGCACAATGCCGGCAAGGCCTCGAAATATACCCGGTCGCGCCGGCCGGTCAGGCTGGCTTGGCGCTCCGGGCCCTTGGCGGAGTCGGCTGCCCGGCGCCGCGAGGCGCGGATCAAGACCTGGGACAAGGCTCGGAAGGAGTCCCTCGTCAGGTCGGGACCTGAACGCCGCCGCCTGCGGCCGGGATACTTTGCTTGAGCCTGCCTTGAGCGTATACTTTTGACGTATGTTGAACGGCGAATTCGATGCCTTCATCTTCGACATGGACGGCGTCATTACCGACACCGAACCACTGCACGCCGAGGCCGAGCGCATCACCTGCCGCCAGTACGGTTTCGAGGCCCCTTTGTCGGAGTGGGAAAAGTTCCGCGGCAAGACCGCCGAGGACGTCTTCGGCCACCTGATCGCCAACTTCGGCGGCGGGCGCGACCTGTCCGTGTCCGAGATGATCGCTTACAAGACGAAGATCTACCTCGGACTGGCCGAGATCGGCATGCCTTCGGTGCCCGGCGCGGTCGAGTTCATCAAGCTGGCGCGGCCGCGCGTCGACAAGATCGCTCTGGCCACTTCGAGCAACTCGGCCATCCAGCGGGCCGTTTTCGACAGCCTGGGCTTGCACCGGTATTTCGACGCCGTGACCACGGGCGACGACCTGAACAGGGGCAAACCCGACCCCCAGGCCTACCTGCTGTCGCTCCAGAAGATCGGCCTGCCGGCCAGCCGCTGTTTGGTGATCGAGGACTCGGATAACGGCGTCAAAGCCGCGGTCGGCGCCGGCTGCCGGGTCTGCGGCATCACCACGTCGTTCCCCGGCGAGCTCCTATCCGCGCTCGGCGCGGCGCTCATCGTAGATTCCTACGAACAACTCGAAGACATGCTCGGCCTCCGCGCCGCCAAATGATATGAACAAGATCGTTACTCACCTCCGGCCGCACCTCGACGACGTCTGCGCTCTGTGGCTTCTCAAGAAATACCTGCCCGAGGCTAAGGACGCCCAACTGGATTTTATCCCGACCAACGAACGCGGCGGCGACACCGTCGACGATCCGAACGTCGTTTACGTCGGCGTGGGCCGCGGACAATTCGACGAGCACAAGGGCGACGTCGGCCAGTGCGCCACCACCCTGGTCTTTGAGCACATCAAGAAGCAGGTGAAGTTCGATGACCCGCTCGAACTTCAGGCGCTGGAGTGGCTGGTGGAATGGGTCAGACTCGAGGACACCGGCCAGCTCAACAAGGTCCAGTGGCGCGACTTCACCGTCCCGGTCATCCTGGAATACGACTTCAATCTCCACGACCGCAGCTCGGCCGCGGCCACTGAACTCGGCTTCCGGATGCTCGAGGCGATCCTGGCCGGCCAGAAGAACGCCGTGGCCCGCGAGGCCGACTGGGCCAAGCGCGTCGAATTCGAGTCCATCTTCGGGAAGGCCGTGGGCCTGGAGACCGACTGCCGCGACATCGACAGCATCGCTTACTTCCGCGGCTTCGACCTGATCGCCTACGTCAACAAGGAACACACCTACCACAACATCCGGGCGGCGGCCGATTCCGGCATCGACCTGACCCCGATCTACCTCCAGATCAAGCAGGTCGATCCCGAGGCCGGCTGGTATTTTCACCACTCCAAGAAGATGTTAATTTGCGGCGGCGATATCACCGCTGGCGTCAAGACGTCGAAGCTGACCCTGGATTGGCTCATCGACATGCTGACGCCGAACTATGTCCGAAAACAGCGCTATTGAGGAGATCAAGGCCAAACTGGACATCGTCCAGGTGGTTTCTGATTACCTCCAGCTGAGGAAAGCCGGCATCAATTTCAAGGCGCCCTGCCCGTTCCATCACGAGACCGAGCCGTCGTTCTTCGTTTCGCCGGAGCGCCAGACCTGGCATTGCTTCGGCTGCGGCGAGGGCGGCGACATATTTTCTTTCGTCATGCGGATGGAGGGCCTGGAGTTCCCCGAGGCCCTGCGTCAGCTGGCCAAGAAGGCCGGCGTCACCCTGAAGCACGAGGACGCCGGGGCCGACCGCGAGCGCCGCCGGCTGATGGATGCCAACCGCCTGGCCGCGCTCTATTTCCACGAAGTACTGATGCGCTCCTCGCAGGCCGAACGCGCCCGCGCCTACGTCCAGCGGCGGGCGCTCAAGGAAGAAACGCTCGAGGA
>JBAIXY010000152.1:0-8140 GCA_037916205.1 Vicinamibacterales bacterium
AACGTCGAGGACTACGACGCCAAATTCCCGAACATGGGCGACAAGGAGGACGAGAACGCCGAGGAGGTCGACACTTACAGCACCAACCTGACCCTGGAACGGACCCTGGAGGCCAACCTGCGCGACGTGGAAAAGGCCCTGGACCGCATCAAGGCCGGGAACTACGGCATCTGCAAGTACTGCGGCAAGGAGATCGACGAGAAGCGCCTCCGCGCCCGGCCGGCCTCGAGCTCGTGCGTCGAATGCAAGAAGTCGTTCACCCAGGAAATGTAACCGGCTTCGAAGCCGAACCCGGAGATGGACCGAGCGGAAAAAGCAAACGACATCCGACTGCCAGGGCTCTATGCCGCGGCAGTCGGTTTGTTATTTTTGGACCGAGTGCTCAAAGGCGTTGCGGTCCAGATGAGGCCGGCGGACCCGGCCGGCCGCTGGGCCCTGTTCACGCCGTTCATGAACCCGGGCATCGCCTTCAGTCTGCCGCTCGCTGACGCGGTCTTCTGGCCGCTGGCGGCCGCGGCGCTGGGCGTCCTGGTCTGGCTATTCGCGGCTTTCGTCCGGCGCGGGCGCGGCGAGTTGTCGGCGCTGGTCTTCATGATCCTGCTGGGAGCCGTTTCCAACCTGGCCGACCGGCTGGCCTACGGTGCGACGGTCGATTATTTCCTTTTCTTCGGCAGGTCGGCGGTGAACGTGGCCGACGGCATGATCATCGCCGGCGCGGCCGCGGCCTACCTGTACGGCCGGGCCAAGTTACGGCCGGCGGCCTGACCGAAAACCGAACTGCCGGTCTCTGCCGGATGGTTGTGACGGCGCCCGGAAGGGCGTTTTTTCATTCGTGCCGGCCGGCGGGCCGGCCATTGACTTTACGACCCCGTTGGGCCAATCTTCGACCGTCCGTTCCTCCAGCAAAAGGAGTCGACTAATGAACACCCGGTCGGTTCTTTCGAAACTGCTTCGCGGCCTGCTCATCTATATCGGCGCCTGCCTGCTGTTCTTCGGCGCCTGGGTCGTCTGGTTCTTCGTCGGCCTCAGGGTGCCGGACTTCTCCCTGCTCGGGGTGCCGACCTACGGCCAGGGAGCGGTCGCCGGCGCGGCGGTCGCCCTGGTCTTCGGCCTGATCAAGCGGCCGCGCTTCGGCCTGCGGGTCACCTACGCGACCGCGCTGACCTTCGCGCTCGTGGCCGCCTGGCTGACCTTCACCCAGGTCGGCGAGCTGGAACAGCCTCAGGCGGCGCTCCTGGTCCTTGCGCTCACGGCCTGGGGTCCGCTCTTCGGCGGCATCGTCGGCTCGCTCGCGGCCTGGATCATCGGGCTCGTCGTGTCGCGCTTCGACAAGAAGCCCTCGCCGGCGAAATAGTCGGCGCGCCAGATCTCCGTTCTTCGCCCCGCTCGCGGGGCTTTTTTGTTGCCTAGGTCAGCTTGGGCGCGAGCATCGGCAGCCGCAGGTGCTGGCGCTTGGTCTCGCCGGGCAGTCGGTTGAGCTTCCGCCAGGGCACGTCGCCGCGGTCGAGGACGTGCTGGGGCGTCTTGTGCGCCGCGGCCGCGGCGGCGGTGTAGACGCAGTGCTTGCCGTTGGCCGCGTCCAGTTCATCGAGGGCCCGGTAGAGCCGCTCCATCTTTTCGATCTTCAACGCCGGTTCGAACAAGGACAACTGGCGGGCGCCGGCCGGCTCGAGACCGGTCAGGATGACGCCGGTCGACCGGTAGAGGACGCCGCGCCGGAAGACGCGGTCGAACATCGAGCGCAGCAGGCCGCCCATCTCGATCGGGTAGGCCGTCGGCCGGGTCAGGTCGGCCTCGACGCCGGCACTCTCGAAATCCTGCCGGCGCAGGTAGACCACCAGCCCCCGGGCGGCGAGCGAGTGCCGGCGGGCCTTGATACAGGCGTTCTCCAGGTTCTTGGACAGTTGGGCGTAGACGTAATCGCGGTCTGCCGACGCCGGCGTGAAGGTCCGCGTCTTGCTGATGGTCGCGTATTCATCCTTGGCCGCGGTCGTCACCGGATAGACCGAGGCGCCGTTCAGCTCCTCCCAGATCTCGACCTGCGGCTTGGCGTAGCGGGCGGCGACGAGATCGGCGTTCTGCAGGGCGAAGTCCAGGGCCGTCCTGATGCCGAACTTCTGGCAGTAGGCCGTGGTCGCCGGGCCGATGCCCCAGACCTTCTCGACCGGCGTGACGGCCAGGAATTTATGGATCTCCCGGCCGGGGATCGGCGTGAACCCGTCCGGCTTCTTGAATTTCGACCCGATCTTGGCCAGGACCTTGGACAGGCTCAGGCCGACCGAGACGGTCAGGCCCAGCTCCTCCTGGACCGCGGCCTTCATCCGCCGGGCGATCTCCTCGTAGGAACAGTGGAACGGCCGGCGCAGGCCGGTCAGGTCGGCGAAGCCCTCGTCGATGGAATACTCCTCGACCGCCGGGGTGAAACGCCGCATGATGGCGAACATCCGCTCGGAGAAGAGGCTGTAGGTCTCGTAGTCCGAGGGCACGATGATCGCGTCCGGGATGATCTTCTTCACCTCCCAGAGCGGCGTGCCGCGGCTGACGCCTTTGGCCTTGGCCTCGTAGCTGGCCGCGGCCACGATGCCGCGCTCCTTGCCGGTGATGACGGCCCGGCCGCGCCACTCCGGATGCATGGCCTGTTCGCAGGACGCGAAAAAGGCGTCGCCGTCCAGATGAACGATGGCGCGGGGCCAGGAGCGGATCATTATCGGGCGTTCCGGCATGCCGAGGGGGTTGACAAAACGGCTTGATTAAGCTATATTCACCGGTCCGGAAACCTCCGGCCAACCGACCAGACGTCCCACCACCCACCGGGAGAAATGATGGTGATCAATCCGCTGTTCTTTGCCGCCTCTCTGTACAAGCAGCTCGCCGGCGCGTCCGTCGGCGTCCGCGAGCAGGTCAAGGCCTTCCTGCGGGCGATCCCGGCGACCGGCGCCATCCCCCTGGGAGTGCGCCGCGACCCGTCCGGCGGCCTCGAGTACTGCTGGCTGGTCTTCGACCGCCACCAGCTGTCCGCCGCCGACCTGGAGCGCCACCTGCGGGAACACACCCCGCCCGGCCTGAAACAGGTCGTCCTGTACATCTGACGCGGACAACTTCCCTGCCCCCACACCTTGCAAGCAAGGCGTGGGGGTTTTCTTATATATCAATATTTCCTGACCACGGCCGTGACCACGCCGGCGATGCGCAGTTCCTCGCGCGGCACGATCGGCTTGTACTTCTTGTTGGCCGGCCGCAGCGTCACCGCCGAGCCGCGCTTCTCCAGATACTTGATCGTCCATTCCTTGTCGACCTCGGCCACGACGATGTCGCCGCTCCGGGCCTGGCGTCCGCGGGTCAGGATGACCGTGTCGCCGGGCATGATGCCGGCCTCGATCATCGAGTCGCCGGAAACGCGGAGCAGGAAGCTGGCCTCCTTGTTCTCGATCAGCCAGTCATCGAGCGACAGCGTGTCCGCGGCCTCCTCCTCGGCCGGCGATGGCCAGCCGGCTTCGACCGTGCCCAGCACCT
Source organism: Vicinamibacterales bacterium (assembly GCA_037916205.1). Taxonomy (GTDB): domain Bacteria; phylum Patescibacteriota; class Patescibacteriia; order SG8-24; family SG8-24; genus JBAIWZ01. Next base: position 3,514 of record JBAIXY010000152.1, read on the forward strand.
TGAGCGGCCGGAAGGCCCGGCCGGGCGCCAGGCGGCCGACGGAGTCGCGGGAGATCACCCCGTCGGCCACCCAGCGATCGACCAGGTACTTGGCGGCGTTCCTGGACCGGAAACCCAGCTCCTTGGCCAGTTCGCCCAGGCTGGGCATGCGCCGCCGGCGCCGGTAGAAACTCTTGAGTTTTTCGAAACGCTGATTCTCTCCGGCCATACGTTATCAGTCTATTGTACATACGTACAATGGTCAAGAGCGGCCGTGTGGACAACGCGCCGAGGATAGACCATGGCCCGAAAACATGCTAAGTTATCCGGTCCCTGCCGGACACGCGCCTGCCCAGCGCGGCCGTTCCTTTCCAAAAACCGGAGGCTCGAATGAACCTTTACGGAGCGTTGGCCAACGCGGTCGGCATCTCCCACCTGGCCTGGATATTCTGGATCTTCATCAGCCTGGCTTTCTACGTTCGGTCGCTGCGCCAGGACGAGGACGGCTCGCTCTGGAAGCCGGTCTACTGGGCCACCATCGTCATCACCGGGTTCTGCAACCTGACCTTCCGGGGCACCTGCCCGCTGACGACCCTCGAGCTGCGGCTTCGCGCCGCCGCCGGCCAGCCGGTCCGGACCAGCGGCTCGTTCATCACGGACCTCTGTCTCGATCATCTCGGGCTGAACGTGCCGCCGTGGTCCGTCTGCGCCGGCATGGTCGTCCTGATCGCGGCCTCCGTGGCCCTGGTCCTCGTCTGGCCGGCCGGCCCGCGCCGCCGGCCGCTGCCGTATTACTACGGCCACCTGCCCGACGACCTCGACGACGACCTCTGACCTCCGAACGCCGGACCTTTCCGGCGGTTTTTTTATTCTGCGGACCGCCGCGATAAAAAAACCGCTCCCGATCGCGGGAGCGGAACGTGTCTGTCAATCCTCTTCGTGGTCATCTTCGCCGTCAGCGGCGGCCGGCTCGGCGGCCTTGACGATGATGGCCCGGTAAGGAACGCGGTCCTGGTCGGAGCGCAGCAGCTCGTGCTCGTCCGTGACCCATTCGCCGTGCATGAACAGGGCGGCCCAGTCGTCGGGCGTCCAGCCGCGCTGGGTCCAGTGAACCCAGCAGCCGTTGGCGCAGGGCTGGCCGTACTTCGGGTTCATCGGGTACGGCTGGTAGCCGGCCTTCCAGTCCGGATCGATGGTCCCGTCAAAGGCGACGGAGCCGTCGTGGCGGAAGACGATCAGGCGGTCGCCCTTGTCGACGCTGATCAGGCCGTCGTAGCCTTTCTTGCCGTCCTCGTTCATCGACCAGCAGAGCCCTTCGCAGCCGGTCTCGAAGAACGCCTCGAGCCGGCCGCGCTTGGCGCGATCGCCGAACTCTTCGAACAGGCGCTCGTACTGGCGGCGGAACCCGCTCCAGACCTTCAGGTGCGCGCGCAATCCGGTCCGACGGACGAGGTCGCAGTACTGGCGCATCTGTTTCAGGCGGTACGGGTAGTACCCGGTCAGGCGCCAGCGCAGGCCCATGAGCCAGTTGTGGAACCGGACGCGGGCGCGCTGCAGCCACTCCGGGCCGCGGACCGGCTTGACGGTCTCCCCGGCGATCTTCAGCAGCTCCTCGGTCAGGTCGTCAGGCCGTTCGGCCTGGCCCGGTTTGTCCGTCTCGGACGCGCCACCCTGCGGACGATCCTGGCACTGGTCGCACTCGCCGCAGCAAAGGTCCCCGGTCTCGCATGCCGGCTTGGGCATCTCGTCCTTGAGCGCCTGGACGGCGTTGACGCAGGCCTCTTCGCGGGACCCGCCGGTGCCCGGCAGGGAGATGTTGATGATGTCGCCGAGCTGCAGCTTGGAGATGTCGATCTCCTTGCCGAGCTTCTGCTCGATGAACTCGACGTCCTTGATCCAGCCGGCCGCGGCCATGTGATGACCGCCGTCGCCCGGAGCGAACTCCAGGATCCAGATGCCGTCGCGTTCGGCGTCGGCGTAGATCGCCTTAAGCTTCTCAGTGACCTCATCCTTGTCGGACATGACTGCCTCCGTTTTGAAAAGGAACTTTAGCGCTATCTTATGCGCCGGACGGGCCAGTGTCAAAACGGCCTCCCGCAACGAAAAGACCCGACCAAGCGGTCGGGTCTTCGGCTTAGAGCGGCGGCGCGTTGCCGGCGCTCGCGGCGGCGCTCGTCAGGACGGCGTTAGCCATGTCCAGGAACGTGAGCGCGGCCTGCTCGAGCTTGCCGGTGACGGCCGGAAAGAACAGCTGCAGCACCAGGAGGGCCAGGAGCAGGAAGAAGATCTGGCGCATATGGGTCTTAACGACCCGGAAGGGATGCGGAGGTCGACTACCTCTCCGTAAAGACCGGCTGGTCTTCACCTCCGGGCGGCGGCCCCGCCGGCTCGCGTCCGGCGGAACCGGGCGCCCGTGGTGAAGGACACGTCATATCACGAAAAAGCCGGATTGTCAACGATGCCGCCCGGACGGCGCCCATCTTGACAAAATGTTATAATAGTATTATGATGGGCCCTTTAAGCCCACCCGTATGGAAGGATTCTCGAGAGGATTCAACCCGGAAATGGGCGACTTCCGTCCCAGCGGCGAGGAGCTGATGCAGCCCCGCGAGACGCTGGCCAAGAAGACCGAGGAGGCCGCCCGCGAGCAGGGCGCCGAATTGCGCGATGTCCTGCCCAAGGACGTCAGCGAACGTCTGGAGGACTACGGCAAGAGCGTCGAAGCGGCGCTGGTCGAATCTTTCGGTTCGAAAGAGGTGCCCAAGGAGCTGACCGCCGAAATGGACGGCATCCTCAATGAGGCCGCTGGGAACATCCGCCGGGAAGGCTACGTCGAAGAGATCGATGACGAACTGACCGACAAGCTGCGCCTGCTCGCGGCCAGGACCGCGCTGTACAAGGAACAGCCGTCCGGCCTGACGGTCGAGGCCGTGCCGGAGGAGGGCTATCGCCTCTCCTACACCGACCGGGCCGGCAAGAAAGTGGAGCGGCCGATGTCCCAGGAGGAGCAGGACCTGCTCTTCAACATGGAGATGTGGGCCGACCAGCACAACCAGTTCCAGAACGCCGAGAGCTTCACCGCGGCGCTGGCCCAGGCGCGCGAGTCGGCCAAGGACCTGGCCGACGGCGCCGCCCGGACCGGGGCCGTGCGTGCCGAACTCTACCAGCGCTACGAAAAGTTCGGCTTCACCCGCGAACAGATCGACGACCTGGCCATCCTGGCCGAAGGCGAGGAGGCCCTGCCGGAACTCGTGCCCAAAGACAAGGAGCCGGGCACGCGCCAGCTGGAGATCATGGTCGAGACCTGGAAGAAATACCTTTCGGGCGAAGAGAAGACCAAGTACCTGAAGATGGCCGGCGCCATCGTCGGCGTCGGCGCGGCCGAGGGTCTGGCCCCGGCGCTCCTGCGCTACATGATGGACTCGGGCAGCGCTCAGACCGCGGCCCTGTTCGCCGCCGGCTACATCGGCGGCACGGCCGGCCTCGGCTGGGTCCGGAAGAAGCTCTCCCTCGACCTGGACAAGTTCATCAACGACGTGGCCGAAAGGCCCGGCGGCCTGAACGAACGGCTGTCGCAGGACCTGGTCTTCCAGCCGGGCGAAAAAATGGCCGGCACCGACCAGCGCGGCCGGCTGATGACGGCGATGCGCCGCGGCCAGAGCGCTTTCCGCGAGGTCCTCTCCAGCATGGCCAAGTCCACGGCCCCGGCCATCGCCAGCGCGACCGTCGGGTTCGGCATGATGTTGGCCACCGACTGGCGGCTGGGGGCCCTGAGCCTGGCCAGCGCGCCGATCGCCATCGCCATCGCCCGCCGCGCCCAAAAGCGGGCCGAACCGATCCTGAACGAGTCTTTCAGGAACGAGGACGAAACGGCCCAGGAGGTCGAGGAGCAGATCAACGCCCATATGGAGATCGTCCTCTCGGGCATGCGCGACGACATGGGTCCGCGGCTGCAGGGGCTGATCAAGAAGCAGAACGAGCTGACCCACGAACGCGGCAAGGTCTGGGCCGGCATGGACTTCCAGAACGGTTCGGTGCTGAACCCGGCGATCGTCGCCGGACTGACGACGGCCGGCGTCGCCCTGCGCGGCCTGGGGGTCCAAGAGTCCGGCAAGATCGTCGCCGCCCTGGTCTACTCCGGCATGTTCCGCAACAGCTTCGACACGATCGTCCGTCAGCAGGCCCGGATGCTCGAGAGCTGCGCCAGCATCGTCGAGATGGAAGAGGTCTTCAACGGCTACGCCGACGAGGAGAAGGCCGAGGACGCGGAACGCGTGTCGGCCTCGGAACTGCCCGACTACGCCATCGACCTCAAAGGCGTCGACCTGGAGATCGGCGGCCGCAAGCTGATCGACGGCGCCAGCTTCTCCATCCCGGCCGGCGGGGTGGCCCGCATCGAGGGCATGAGCGGCCACGGCAAGACCACGCTGACCAAGCTGATGGCCGGCTACTACCGGCCGACCTCGGGCGAGGTGCGCATCGGCGGCCGCCGCGCGGAAGAGATCAAACGGACCGGCCCGGAATCCGTCTACTCCCACCTGGCCTACCTGAGCCAGCACCCCTACGTCTTCGACAGCGGCAACCTGCGCGACAACCTGCGCTTCGGCAACCCCGACGCCAAGGACGAGGACATGGCCGAGGTGATCAG
>JBAIXY010000153.1:0-9562 GCA_037916205.1 Vicinamibacterales bacterium
CGGGGGATCTTCAGGCCCGCCGACATGAAATGACGCCGATGTTCCGGCCGGCCATGAGGTAGAGGTATCGGACGCATCACCATCTCGGAAATGAAAATAGGCGCCCTGTCGGGCGCCTTTGAAGTAGAGGACCGGAGCGGTCAGCAGCCGCCGTACATGGCCCGCCAGAGGATCGCGGCGTAGGCGACCTCGCGCTCACGGTCCGTGAGCGGCCGGGACTCGAGCACGCCGAGCGACGGCACGCGCGCGCCGGGCCCGGACTCATCGGGAGCCGCGTCCGGCTGATCCGCGGTAACGGGCTGATCGGCGGAAGGCCGCTGATCCTCGTCGGACGGCACATCTGACGTTCGCAGGCAGGTTTGCGACATGGCTGATCTCCTGTTGTAAAGAACTGCCGGCGGCTTTCAGCAGCCGCCGCGGGTGGCGTACCAGTACAGCGACGACCAGGCCTCCAGACGCTCCCGGTCCGTGAGCGGCCGGGACTCGAGAACGCCGAGCGACGGCACGCGCCGGCCCGGCCGGACAACGTCATCGGCCGCGGCGATCCGCTCCGCCGATATCGAGCCTTCGCAACAGCGGTCCTCCTGTGCGGAAGAGACAACTGCGGCCAAAGCGCTGAGTTGGGTCATGACCGTCTCCTGGTTCAAGAAAGAACAAAACCGGCCCTCCTTGTGGGAGGACCGGCGGGTCGTTCACGCTGTTTCAGCGTACACGAGTCAACCGCGCCCTCCCGGGCCGGTAAAGAAGAAGCCAAAGAAATAGTTCTGGCCGTTGACTCGCATACTTGTCACATAGTGCGCCGACCACCCCGATCAGTCAAGTTTTGGCCGATAAAGCGGTGACGGTGTATGATTCATCCGTAAATCATCCTCAGGCGCGCGGTATGAACAACAAATATGTCTTGGCGGCGGCCGCGGTCTCGTTGATCTTAGTCGGCGCGGGTTGCGGCCAGCCCCGTCTCGGTCCGGGAAACGAGGTGATCAATGCCGGCAGCCCGACCGATCGGTCGACTGAAGCGTCGCAACCCGCCGACGCCAGCCGCATCCTCGATCTCAGCGGTCGCGGTCTGCAAGCGATACCAGCCTATGTTTTTGATCGCACCGATCTGGAAGAGCTCAATGTGTCCAATAATCGTCTGACCGGCGCCATTCCGGCGGAGATCGGTCGCCTGCAGTCCCTGAAAATACTCGACGCCAGCCACAACGAAATGACCGGCGTGCCCGCCGAGATCGGACGGCTCTCGGAACTGCAGGTGCTGGATCTGTCCTACAACAAGCTGACCGGCCTGCCTTACGAACTCGGAAATCTCGCCAAGCTGCAGGTGCTGGACCTGTCCGGGAACGCTTACTCCCAGATCGATCTCGATCATATCCGGCAGGGCTTGCCGAACACGCGGATCATCACGAAATGAGCTGACAAAACAGGCCGCGGCGCGGCCTGTTTTTTTCGTATGTTTGCCGGCGTCTTCAGGCGGCCGGAGGGGCCGGAGGGGCCGGAGGCGGGGCTACGGGCGCGGCCGGGGCGGCGCCTTTCGGGCTCGGCCCGTACTTGTTGGCTCCGGTCTGGCTGTCCATTACCCAGAATACCAGAATGACGAGGGCGCCGATGAACGGCACCAGGCACAGCAGCAGCCACCAGCCGCTGTAGCCGATGTCATGCAGCCGGCGGACGCTGACGGCCAGGGTAGGAATGAAGACGGCCAGGGTGTAAAGGCCGCTCAGGGTGCCGGTCCAGCCGAGGATGTTGTCGACGATGCTCAGGCCGATCGTGATCAGCAGGCTGATGAGCGTGAACATCCAGAATTCCTTTCTGGCCGCCCTGCCGTCGAACACGGCATATTTCTTAAGAACGCTGACGTACTCGTTCATAATTGCGCGGTTAATTATTGATGTCATCATAGCCTTTTTATCGGTCGGGCACAAATCCGTCCGGACGTTATGCTCCCGGTTCTGGTATCATTACGGCGTATGGCCGGGACAGTAGCCAGGGTCAAGGCGGGAAACGATCTCAAGGCGGGCATCGTCGAGGCTGTCGCGGGCCTGGGCGGCTTCGCGCGTTTTTTGGCGCAGGGCGACAAGGTTCTGATCAAGCCCAACTTCAATACGTCGGACGCCTTTCCCGGATCGAGCGACCCCGCCTTCGTCGCCGCTTTCGCCGACGCCTGCCGCGAACACGGCGCCGGCGAAGTGATCGTCGCCGACTCGTCCACTTATTTCGCCGACACGGCCCGGGTCATGGACGAGATCGGCGTTTTCGAACTGGCCAAGACCCGGTCCTGGCTCAGGGTCGTGGACCTCGATCAGGGCGCCTGGGTAAAGCGGGAGATACCCGGGGCCAGATATCTGTCATCGGTGCGCGTTCCGGAGCTGCTCAGCCAGGTGGACAAGGTCTTTTTCTGCGCCTGCCTCAAGACGCATTTCCTGGCCCGGTACACCGGCGCCCTCAAACTGGCCGTCGGACTGATGGAGCCCGGCGAGCGGCGCGGGCTTCACTTCGGACATCTTCAGGAGAAGATCGGGGAGCTGGCCGCCGCGGTCAGCCCGGACCTGGTCGTCATGGACGCGAGGAAATGTTTCATCAACGGCGGGCCGGGCAAGGGGACGGTCCGCGAGCCCGGCCTGATCCTGGCGGCGGCCGATCGGGTCGCCCTCGATATCGAGGGCGTCCGCGTCATCCAGAGCTATCCCGGCAACGGACTGGAGGGCGTCGTGCCCGAAGAACTGCCCCAGATCAAACGCGCTATCGAGATGGGCGTGGACCGGGGCCGTACGTAAGTTACAGATCATGAGATATCCCGTAATAAAAAACAGAGCCCTGAAGAACGTCCTTTCTGCCCTGGCCGTCGCCGGGTTGGGTTTTGTCCTGCTGAATGTCGCCTTCATCGTCGACGCTGTCTACCAGTCCGCGGCGCGGGGCCTCATCGATTTGTTGGTGCCGGCGAAGGAGCTGATGAAGGTCAGATGGTATCCGCCGCTGATGCACATTTCGTTCGCGGTCCTCATCGGCCTGGTCTCCTGGCCGGTCCTGCGTTCGAAGCTGGCCGATCTTTACAAGGCGACCTATCTGATCGTGCCGCTGGCCGTGGCCTACGCCACGATCGGCATGTTCCTGTATCGCTGGCCAGCCGCCGTTTTCGGCGCGGGCGGCCTCTTCGGTTTCGGCTCCCTGTATTTCATTCACCGCGCGAAGAAGCCCTGGCTTTACTATTACTCGCTGTTCCTGACCACTTCGGTCATGGCCGCCGTGGTCATCTTGGGAATTGACATCTGAGCATGTGACGGACGATCCCGCGAAGTCGGCGCAGCGGCCCAGACACAGGTTCCTGAGGAGCGACCTGGTCTGGCTCCTGGCCTATCCGGCCTACCAGATCATCGGCACGATACGCCACGAGGGCGCGCACGCCCTGGCGGTGCTGGCCGAGGGCGGCCGGGTCCTCCGGTTCGTGTTCTGGCCGACCTGGGACAGGCAATTCTTCTGGGGATACGTGAGCTGGTCCGGCCGGATCGACTGGCTGGTGTCGGCCGCGCCGTATCTGCTGGACCTGCTGACCTTCGCCGTGTTCTACCTGATCTGCACCCGGGCCGGGATCCGGCGGCACTGGGTCTGGGTGAACCTCTGCGTCATTGGTCTGGTGTCGCCGCTCGTTAATTCCGGTTACCGGTATCTCAGCAGTTTCTTCCGGGCGGGCGACCTGACCAGCGTCTATGCGGCCGTGCCGGCGGCCGTCGTTCACGGCTATTTCATCTTTACTGTCGCGCTTTACGCCGCCGTCCTGATCAGGATGCAGCGGCGGAGCATTAATGAGCGTCCGACCTGAGAGTATGTCCAAAAAGTTCATCGCCGCCGCGACTATCGCGTTATTCATCCTGGCCGGGGCCGGCTGCGCCGCCAGGCAGCCGCCGCCGGCGGTCAACACGGCCGCGCCGCCCGCGCCGTCGCCGGTTGTCGTACCGCCGACGCCCCGGACGACCGCCGCTTTCGGCTCCGAGGTTGCGTTGAGAACGGGGGAGTCGGTGACCTTCGACGACGGGCTGGCGGTGCTGCTCAAGGAGATCAACGATTCGCGCTGTCCCAAAGGCGTCCAGTGCATTTGGCAGGGAGAGCTGGCGCCCGTGCTGCAGCTGAGCGGCGGCGCTCTGGATGAGCCGGTGGAACTGCAGTTCGGCACGGTCCGCGGCCTGAACCGGTCGGCCGGAGGCTACGACCTGGTATTGAGCGGCGTGACGGAAGGTTCGGTGGCCCTGGTCGTCAACAGCCCCGCCGGCGCGGCCGCCCACGCGGACATCATCCGTCTGGCCAGCCCGCAGGCCGGCCAATTGGTCGCCAGCCCGCTCGAGGTCACGGGCGAAGCCCGCGGCACCTGGTATTTCGAGGCCTCGTTCCCGGTGAAGCTTCTGGACGCCAACGGAACCGAATTGGCGGCGGTTCCGGCGCAGGCGCAGTCGGATTGGATGACCAAAAATTTCGTGCCGTTCAAGGCCAAGCTGGCCTTCCAGACGCCGGCTACCTCGACCGGCACGCTGGTGCTCAAGAAAGATAACCCTTCCGGCCTGCCGGAGAACGACGACGAACTGCGGGTGCCGGTCAAATTTTCCGCCTCGCTCGGGTCCACGCGCCGTCTCAAGATATTTTTCTACGACCAGAACAAGGACCTGGACCAGGCCGGCAACGTCCAGTGCTCGAGACAGGGCCTCGTGGCCGTCGAACGCGACGTTCCGGTGAGCAAGACGCCGATCCAGGACCTGGTCCGGCTCGTCCTGCAGGGCCCGACCGCAGAAGAGAAGGCCGCTGGCATCGCCGGTGGATTTCCGCTGCCGGGCGTGGAGTTGAAGGGCGCCGATCTCAAGGATGGCGTTCTGACGCTGGAGTTCGCCGACCCCAACAACCTCACCGGCGGCGGGTCGTGCCGCGTGGGCATCCTCTGGTTCCAGATCGAGGCCACCGCGCTGCAATTTCCTGAGGTCAAGTCGGTCCGGTTCCTGCCCGAAGAGCTGTTCCAGCCCTGATCCGCGCGGACATCCGCACGTGACGGTCCGTGGCTGATCGCCGGATGCGTCACGACCATTGCTTTTTGCCGTCTTTTTTGGTTTAATGACACGCGATAATCCGTAAGCACCGCGCATATGCAGTTCAAAAGATATCTTTCACGCCTGGTCGTTCCGGCGGCAGCCGTCGCCCTGGTCCTGACCGCTTCGGCGGGCCTGGCCCGGGCCAATGGACCGCACGAGCCCAACGGCAAGGTCCCCGGTCAATACATCATCGTCCTGAAGGACAGGGCGGGCGACAGCGGGGCAGTGGCCTCGGAAATGGCCGCGGCGCACGGGCTGGGTCTCTTGCATGTCTACGGCCACGCGCTCAAAGGCTTCGCCGCCGTCGTTCCCGAAGGCAAACTCGACCAGATCAAACGCGACGCCCGGGTGGCTTTCGTCAGCGAGGATCGGCTGGTCAGCGCGACCGGCAAGCCCGGTTCCGGCGGGACCACGCAGCCGCCTCAGGCCGTGCCGACCGGCATCAACCGCATCGAAGCCTTGGCCAACCCGAACAAGGGCGCCGGCGTCGGCGTGGCCGTCCTGGATACGGGCATCGACCTGACGCATCCCGACCTGGCCGCGAATATCATCGCCGGCAAGAACTGCCTATCGACCAGGAAGAACGCCAATGACGACAACGGCCACGGTTCGCACGTCGCCGGCACCATCGCCGCCCTGAACAACGGGATCGGCGTGGTCGGCGTGGCGCCGCAGGCCAAGCTGGCCGCGGTCAAGGTCCTGAACTCGCAGGGTTCCGGAACCTGGTCGTCGATCATCTGCGGCCTCGACTGGGTGAAGGCCAACGCCGCCGCCCTGAACCTCAAGGTGGTCAACATGAGCCTCTCCGGCGGCGGTTCGAGCGACGGCAACTGCGGGCTGACCAACGGCGATGCCCTGCATCAGGCCATCTGCCGCGTCCGCGACGCGGGCGTGACGATCGTGGTCGCGGCCGGCAACTCCGGCGCGTCCGCCGCGGCCGAGGTCCCGGCCGCCTATGATGACGCGGTCATCACCGTTTCCGCCTTGGCCGATTCCGACGGTCAGGCCGGCGGTCTCGGCGCCGCGACCTCGTACGGCGCCGACGACACCTTCGCTTCGTTCTCAAATTACGGCCCGGTGGTCGATCTCGGCGCGCCGGGCGTCAGCATCCGGTCGACCTGGAAGGGCGGCTCCTACGCCACCATCAGCGGCACCAGCATGGCCTCGCCGCATGTCGCCGGAGCGGCCGCGCTGTACATAGCCTCGCAACCCGGATCGGTCTGGTCTCAGGTGCGCGACGCTCTGCGGGCCGCAGCCGAAGCGGCCGGCGCGGGACACCAGGATCCGTCCGGACTCCACCCGGAGCCGGTGCTGAAGGCCGGAGCTCTATAGTTTTTCGACAGATCAAACGCCCGGCGCAAGCCGGGCGTTTTGGTTTTCGCCGGCCGACGTCCGCCGGTTGACATTTGGCCTAAAATCGGGCAAAATAGCCCGTTGCGTTCTTTTTAGCCTAAAGGAGGCGTCATGGCCGGAACATATCGCAATGGCGCCGCTTGGCGCGACGGTCTGATCATTATTGACGGTTCCCGCGTGCGGCCCGAGGGGTCGGAAAAGGAACTGCGCCGGCTCGACCTGCTGCCCGAGCTCGAGAAGGAACTGACCAAGACACCGGAAGAGCTCCGGGGCATCGCCGCGTCCGTCGAGGCGCTGAATGCGGTCAGGGACGGCCTCGGTTTCGACGCCGTCAAGATCGACCTCGGGCACATCCACGTCGCTGACGAGTGCGAGTTCATGCGGCGCTGGGGCGTGGTCCGCCGGGCCTTCACCCAGTTCGGACACGTCTTCGTCCAGCGCCGGTTCCTGTTCCTGCATTTCCTGCAGGACCTGACCCACGAGCTCGTGCATCTGTCCACGTTCCGGGCGGTGATCGACCCGGCCCTGCCGAAGGACGCGGCCGTCCGCATCCAGCGCAGCGGGTTGTCCGTGCTGCGGCGCCGGAGCGGGGTGCCGGAGAACCTGTTCACCGGCCTCAACGAGGGCGTCACCGAGTCCATCGCCATCGAGGTTCGGCGGCGCGTGGCCGCCGAGCCGGGGCTGCTCAAGTCCGGGCACGGCGAGATCCTGGTCAACGACTGGTCCTACCGGGCGCAGGTGCGACTGCTCAATGAACTGGTCGGGATGACGGGCGCGTCGCCCGAAGCCGCGCGGCGCCGTCTGCTGACCGATTACTTCGGACAGACCGGATGTTTCCTGCGCGCGCTGGCACGCCGGGACCGCGGACTGGTCGGCATGCTGACCAAGGCCGACGGACCAGCCGACGCGCTGGCCATCGCCGAACACCTCGGCCTGGCCGACGCCGCCGCCAGCATCCGCCGGATCATGGCCTACCGGCCAAAGCGCTGACGCGGCGCCGGCCCAGTTCAGACACGCACAACCGCCCGCGGCTTCGCGGGCGGTTTTTTATTTCCGTTCATTGCGCGGCCGATCTGAGCAGCGGCAGCGGGTCGATCCAATCCTTCAGTTCGGCCTCGGTCTGGACGTAGCCCCTGATGTTGATGGCCGTTCCTTTGTGTATGCTCAGATGAAGATGCTTGCGCTCGCCGTCGGTTTCCTTAGTGTAACCGGCACCCAGCACGCCGAGCTGCTCGCCGGGGCGGAGATCGCTGCCGACCGCGGCGGTCACGCTGGAAAGCCGCAGATGGCCGTAGACGACGGTCACGTCGTTACCTTCAAGCCGGCATTTTTGCACCGCGACGCCGCCGTAGCCGCTGGCGTATTCTTTCAGCGCCAGGACGCCGCCGCAGAGGGCGCGGACCGGCAGGTCCGCAGCCTGTTCCCCCGGCGAGGTCTCCAGATCGACGCCGGTGTGGTATCCGGAAAAACGTTCCGGTGTCACGGGCGAGTGACCGGGAGAAACCTTCAGGCCGAACGGTTTTTTCGTCACCCGGGCAACGGCCCCGGCGATGGGTTCAGCGAGCGTCTCCGATCCGTCCGGCGCCGTCAGGCCAGGGGACTGAGAGACTGGCACGACCGCTTGGACTTCAATAGGCGCCGCCGGCCGGGCCGCTTCCGGAGGCGCGCCTTTTTTTCCGATGCCTCCGTAGTAAAGGGCTGTTCCGGCGGCTGCGGCCGCAAGAACCAGCAACCCAAACATTAAAAGTCGTCTTTTCATTGGCTCATTATAGCAATTATCGGCTTTCGCCGGCGATCGCTTGACGCTGCCTGACCCCTTGGCTACGTTGGAAACAGGTCCTTTTTCAACTTAGATAGCGGTAAAGGAGCGGTCATGCGGTCCGTCGGACCTGACACTGCGCGGGCGCCGTTAGCCGGCGCCGTCCTGCCTTTCCTGTTCGCTTTTGTCGTCGCGCCGCCCCTGTCGGGCTGCTACCTGTCCCACTTGGCCCGCGGCCAGATCGACGTCAGCCGTTCGGCCGTCAGCATCGAGGAAGCGATGCGCCGGCCGGAACTCTCCGAAGCCGACAAGGCCAAGCTGGCCCTTGTCCAGGAGATCAGGTCCTTCGCCGAGACCAGCATCGGGCTCAAGCCGAGCAAGAACTACACGACCTACCTGCCCGGCAAGAAGGGCCCGCTGGTCTGGGTGGTCACGGCCAGCCGCAAGGACAGCCTGACGCCGGTGACCTGGAAGTTCCCGGTCGTCGGCGAGGTCGCCTACCGCAGCTACTTCGACCTGAAGGAGGCGGAAGCGGAGCGCGACCGGCTGGCCGCCGAAGGCTACGACGTCTATCTGCGTCCGGCGCGCGCCTACTCGACGCTGGGCTGGTTCACCGATCCGGTGACGCCGCTCATGCTCGACCTCGACGAAGGCGAGCTCGCCGAGCTGATCATCCACGAACTGTCCCACGGCACGGTCTATCCCCCCGGCCAGGCGACCTACGGCGAGTCCTTCGCCCAGTTCGTGGCCCGGGAGGGTGCCAGACAGTTCCTGCTCCGGCGGCACGGCCCGGACAGTCCGGCGGTCCGCGCCTACGACGATCGGCTGGCCGACGAGCGTCTTTATGACGCTTTCATGGGCCGGGCGGTCGAACGGCTGCGCGCGCTCTACGCCAGCAGGCCGGCCGACCTGGAGGCAGCACGCCGCGGCTTTTTCGAAGGCATGCGCCGCGACTACGACGCGCTGCGGCCGAAGTTCCACACCGCCGCCTATGCCCGTGCCGGCCTCAGGACGCTGAACAACGCCGTGCTCATCGGCCACCTGATCTACGCCGACACCGCGCCTTTCGAGGAGGCCTTCGCCGCCTTCCGCGGCGACTGGCAGAAGTTTGTAGAAGCGGCCTCGGCTGCGGCGAAAGATCCGGACCCGGCCAGGCGCCTGCGCGCCCTGTCCGCCGGCGCCCGCTGACAGCGCCGTTACCGCCAGCCCCGTTCCGTTCGCCGGACGGGGCTTTTTTCGTCCGCAGCCGCCCGACGAAATAACAAAACGCCCGGCTTTCGCCGGGCGCCTTGATCTCGATATTAGGCGCGGCGGACGTCCTTGGCGCGCGGACCCTTCTCCGATTCCTCGGTCTCGAAGGTGACGGCATCGCCGACCTTGA
>JBAIXY010000154.1:0-1999 GCA_037916205.1 Vicinamibacterales bacterium
CAGTCGCTCAACCTGGTCAGGAACGGCAGCTTCGAGAACCGGATCGACGGCGACGGCGACGGTTCGCCGGATCATCCGGCCGACTGGTCTCCTTTCGGCGAGGCGCCGGAGAATTCTCCCGGCTACAATTCGACCGACGGATCGAAAGCGACCGGCGGCCAGGTCGCCGTGCGCGTCGGGCCGGCTTCGGCCGACGCCAGCTACGCCGGCGAGTGCACGATGGCAAAATGCGAACTTGACGCCGGCTGCGCCTGCAAGGATCCGAGCGGTTACTCCTGCAGGGTGCTCAATGGCGGCACCAAGTGTTCGTACACCGACCGCGTGATGCAGACCGGCGTTCCGGTCAGCGTCAAGCGCACCTACACTCTGTCCGCGGCCTTCGTGCCGGTCGCCGAGGGCGGATCGATATCCGCCAAGATCAAGCTGCGCTTCGTCAACGACCACGACCAGAACATGAACCTGACGGCCGCCCAGATCTCGGCCATGGCCAGGTCGGACGAGCCCGGTTCCGCTCCGAGCGCGCGCAGCTGCAGGATAATCACCGACAACACCTCGCCCGACTACGGCGCCCTGGTCGCCACGGTCACCAGCACCGACCGCTACTACTGCAGTTTCGTCATCGACCTGAACCCCACCAATAATCCGACCCTGGCCGGCGGTCCGACGGTGACCCACGCCACGCTGGAGATCACCGGCGGCGCCAACAACGCCTCGTACGTCGATGACGTGATGCTGGAGGAGGGCGGCGGCACCGAGTACCACGACGGCTACGGCGGCGCCTCCAGCGCGGCCAACTACATCAAGATCCCGCCGGCCTACCTCGGCTGCAAGGGCGAGGGCACGGACCGCGAGGAGTGCGGCTCCTTCGCCCGCGTCTGCCGCGAGAACGAGGTCGGCTGCGACCTGTACACGCCGGCCAGCGGCGAAGCGCCGGTGCCGGGCGTGGTCGGGCTCCAGGACGTCTGTCCGCAGGAATGCGCGGGCTACGATGTCTTTAAGCAGGAGAAATCCGATTTCGACCTGGAGAAATTCCCGCTTTACTTCATCCCGTCGACGGCCAAGGAGTGCAATGCCCAGGATGTCGGCTGCTCCGAGTTCACTAATCTCGATAACGAGCAGGTGAACTACTACTCCAAGCTGCGGCTCTGCCAGGCGCCGAACCTGCCGGACGGCCAGGTGTTCTACAGCTGGGAAGGTTCGGACACGACCGGCTACCAGCTGAAGGTCTGGAATTTCAAACGGACCGGCGCCAAGGTCAGTTGGGACACGGTCAACCAATATGACATCTGCGCCAACCCCGGCCACGACTCGTGCGATCCGGGCCAGCCTATCGGTTCCAGCGGCAGCGGCAATCCTCCGGCCAATGCGACCAAGGCCGGGACCGCGCCCTGCACCAAGGTCACCTACAACGCCGCCGGCAGCATGCTCTGCGACGACGCCGACCAGACCGCCTACTGCAAGCCTAACGACTCCAAGACCAATTTCGACTGCCGCGAGTTCTACGACGAGTTCGGCAATCGCCACTACCGCCTGCAGTCGCGCGCGATCATCGCCACGGCCGACTGCCACCGCTTACGCATCACGGCCGCCGTGGAGAGCGACTGCACCGCCACCAGCGGCCGGTGGGACACCAACAAACAGGAATGCGTCTACATGGCTTCGGGCCCGGACAGCGTGTCCTGCGGAGCCACGTCCAACGGCTGCCGCTCGTTCAAGGGCAACGCCGGCGCCAACGTCAGGCCGCTGTCCGTCAGCGATTTCGAGACCTGGGGCGGCGAATGGGTCGGCACCGGCGGCGATCCGCGGGTGACACAATCGACCGAATCGGTCATCGTCGGCGGCCATTCGATGAAGATCGCCCAGGGCGGCGGCCTGGAAGCCCACACGAGAGTGGGCGGGCTGGTCGCCGCTGACCGCAGTTATAAGGTCAATTTCTGGGCCCGCGGCAGCGGACAGGTGCGCATCGCCTTCAAGCGCCTGGCCGGCCCCGGCACTTACA
>JBAIXY010000155.1:0-3175 GCA_037916205.1 Vicinamibacterales bacterium
TGCAGGCCGCCCTCGACCGCGCCCATCTTCATGTTGCGGTCGAATTCCTCGGCCGTATCAAAGTCGAGCCGCATCGTGACCCGCGCGCCGCCGGGCACGTTAGTGAAGTCGATGGTCTGCCGGAACATCCGGGGCGCGCCGTCTTCGTCAACGCCGTGATCGTAGACCAATCGTCCGGGCTCGCTGACCTCGACATAAACGACGAGGTTCGGATAATCCCGCCCGTCGGGCCCGTGCATGACGAAACGCCAGACCCCTCCGGGACGCACGTCCATTTCGCCGATCGTCGTGGTGAAACCTCGCGGCCCCCACCAGCTGGCGATCTGTCCGCGATCCAGAAACGCTCGGAAAAGATCAGGCTGCGTCGCGTCGTAATCGCGCCACACGACCATTTCACGTTTCACGGCGTTGACCTCGGAGCCGCTCATCGGTCTGTCAGGCATAAAAAGATATCTATAAAAAGTCGCGCTCGGCAGCGCCGGCGCCGGATGATATTAGCCGAAATGACACTGAGCACATAAGCCGCGCGCCTACGTTGATTTTTTCGTTCAGCTGCGATGCATTATCCGGCCGCCCTCGAAGATATGAAAATGCCCGGACTCCTCCGAGACCGTGAAGACCGTCGTGCCGCCGAAGACGAATGAGCTGGCGATCGCCGTCAGGTGCCGCGTGTGGACCTTGTCGGCGAAGCCGAACTGCTCGGAGAGGTCATTGAAGCGGCCGGGGTTGATCTTCTGGGCCACGAGGCTCGGGCGCATGCCTTCGATGATCACGCCGGAGTGGATGATCGAGCCGCGCCGGTCAATGAGGATGGCACCGTCGAAATTGACCGTGGCCGAGACGTCATAACGGCGGCGCTCGCCGTGCCTGAAATTCATGATGTTGATGCGTCGGCGGGCGAAGATGTCCTGCCCGCTGTCCGGGCGGTCGAGACACTCGCTCCAATCGCGGCGCCATCCGAGTATGACGTACAGACCGAAATTCCTGCGACGGGCCATCAGGTGCAGGATCAGGTCGGCAGTTTTCAGCTTGAGCGCCAGCGGCAGGTCGACGGCCGATCCGGCCAGGTCACTGGCGATATCAGCAAGACGCGCATGTATCCGGCTTTCCATAGGTGGTCAGAAGAAGATGATCAGTGCGGGAATAAAAATTCGCCGGCGACCAGAAGCACCCAAAAAGCGACCGACGCGGCGGCGGGAAAAAGTCCGAACCAGACGGCCCAGGACCTCTCGCCCATCTTCAGGGCGCAAATGACCGCGGCGACGGCGGCGATGGTCAGGAGCAGCGCGAACAAGGCCACGCCGAAACCCGCGATCCTTCCGGCCGCCTCGCCGACCGTGTTGTCGACCAGCGGCACGAATACCGCGGCCGAGGTGCCGAGAAGCGGCCCGATCAGCAGCGTGCCCAGACCCAGACCGAACGCCCACCAGCCGGTCCTGCTCTTCGGCTTTTCCCCGAACCTGCTGATGATCTTGGTTCCCATGTGTTCATCTTAGCATCAACTCCCGCTGGGACCAAAAGATCGCCGATCCGCGACCGGCGATCTTCGCCATTATCGTCGAGCTGCCCTCGCGCCCGCCTACTTGAACATCGTTTCAGTATCCGTAGGCAGGCCGTTGACGTACAGGCCGTTGGTCCAGTCGGCCGAACCGGCCGGGGCCAGGGCGTCGCTGTGCGGTATTGCCGAATTGTCCGACCAG
Organism: Vicinamibacterales bacterium; assembly: GCA_037916205.1. Lineage (GTDB taxonomy): Bacteria > Patescibacteriota > Patescibacteriia > SG8-24 > SG8-24 > JBAIWZ01. Next base: position 1,701 of record JBAIXY010000155.1, read on the forward strand.
ACGAATTTGTCGCCGCCGCTGCTCACGCGATAATCCCAGGCGCCGCCGACCTGGGTCAGCTGGCCGGTCACCGGAGCGCCCGAATCGCCGAGCAAGCTGACGGTCAGCGAGTCGCCCGTCACTGTCGAACCCGACAGGTTCAAACGCAGGTCGTAGGTCCGGGAGGTGCCGCCCGCGATCACCTCTTCCGAGGTGAAGCCGACCTCGACGTCGCAGGTCGTCCCGCCGTTGCCCAAGCAGGGCGCGCCGCCGTTGATCCGCGCGGCGCCGGCCAGGTTGCTTCCGTCGCCCACGCGGCGGACCGAAGAACCGCTGGTGGTCGTGATGGCCACGGCGTTGGCCATGGACGGCGAAACCCGGGCGGTCAAGTGCTTGATGGAAACGTCCCCGGTCGCCGAGACCGTGAACCGGAACGCGACCACGTCACCCGTGGTCAGGACCGTGGACGGCAGCGCCACCAGGCTGATGACGGGCCCGACCGAGGGCGCCGGCAGGCTGCTGGTCAGCGTCCAGGGACCGACCGGGACCGGCTGCGCCATCGAAGTGCTGAGATTAGATCCGGCGCCGGAGCCGGACACGCTGAGCAGCAGGTCGAGGGTCTGGGACGTGTTCGCCGGGAGCGTGAAGTTCTGCAGCAGGCTGACCGTGATCGAACATTGGACGCTCAGGTTATTGCAGGTGTCCAGGGCCGCGGTCCCGGCCAGGTTGGATCCGATCCCGACCTGACGCAGCGAGGAATCGCCCGAACCGGAGAGGACCAGTTCGCGGCTCTTGTTGACCGTGAAGGTGAGATCTTTAAGCACGGAATCGCTCGAGCCGGCCGACGCGGTGAAGCGGGCCGCAACAATGCTCCCGTTCGTCAGGACCGTGGTTGGCAGGGAGACCATGCTGACCATCATCCCCGGCGCGGCGATGGTCATCTTGGCGGTCGGACTGGTCGTGCCGTTGCCGTTGACCGGCAGGCCGGCCACGCCCTCGTTGAGCAGGACGCCCGGACCGCTGGCACCTACCGGCACCATGTTGTTCGTCGGGGTCAGGCTCAGGGCGACCTTGTGCTGCCCAGCCGTGGCCGAGATGTCGCACTTGATGGTCAGCGCCCAGTTGTCGCCGGCGTGGACCGTGTGGTAGACGCTCAGGAGCCCGAAGGCGACCATGCCCTGATCGTTCGGCGTCGCCGTCGGACCGACCTGGGTCGAACCGTCGTACAGCCGGCAGGCGGTGACGTCAGAGGTGAAATTCGCACCGGCATCCGACGCGACGCTGAAAGTGCCGTCATTGTTGCCGTCGATCAAAGCGCCGGCCGTGATGCTGAGGATCAGATAATCGGCCGAGCCGGCGGACAGGGTGAAGCCGAGCATCGGCACGTTGCTGTCGCCGGGATGGACGGTCGCCGAGGCCGGCAGGTTCGCCGAGACCGAGAACGAGCTGGTCAAAGCGCCCGGCGTGCAGCTCTGCGAGACGGCCGGGGAAGCGGT
>JBAIXY010000156.1:0-5552 GCA_037916205.1 Vicinamibacterales bacterium
CGATCAGCCCGTTACCGCGGATCAGCCGGACGCGGCTCCCGATGAGTCCGAGCCCGGCGCGCGCGTGCCGTCGCTCGGCGTGCTCGAGTCCCGGCCGCTCACGGACCGTGAGCGCGCGGTCGCCTACGCCGCGATCCTCTGGCGGGCCCTGTACGGCGGCTGCTGACCGCTCCGGTCCTCTACTTCAAAGGCGCCCGCCAGGGCGCCTTTTTTCATTTCCGAGATGGTGATGCGTCCGATACCTCTACCTCATGGCCGGCCGGAACATCGGCGTCATTTCATGTCGGCGGGCCTGAAGATCCCCCGCCGATAAAGGTCGGCCGCTACCTTTGGCGCGTAGTCCTTAAGAAGCTTGACCCTGACCGCCCGCGGCAGCATGCGGATAGCCGCCAGGGGCCGTGCCGCGGACTCACGCCGGGCCTGTTCTATCGCCGCCTCCTCTTTTGGCATCTCTGAACTCTCCGGCGACGGCCAGGCGTTTCGCGCCACCTCAGCCTTTATCGTTCTGACCAGTTCGCGTACGATCGCCTGCCTCTCGGCAATGTGTTCGGGGCGTCGTTCATCCCAGCCGTAAGATTCGAGCTTCCGGATCGTCTCCTGCTGGAGACGTTCGGACGGCTTAGGCTCGACCTCGACGGCGACATCCCGCGCTGGTTCCGGCGCCTTCTCGGTCGGCATCGGCTCCGGCGCCGGCGGCGCGGCAAAAGCGCGGTCCTCAGCCTTGTTTATCGCGAAATCGGCGGCGTTCACCGTTTCTCGGGCGAGCCGGCGGAGCTGCTCATGCAGCGACGAGGTGAACGCCAGTTGGTCCATGGCCGGATCATTCCGGCGCTCCTTCTGGACCTCCGCGAATATCGCCGAACTCCGTTCCTTGTCCAGAAGCTTGGCGGGTCGGTCGGACCGCGTGGCCAGGATGTACTCGGCGTGCTTGGACTTTCGCTTCATCTTGTCAGCGAATTTCTGCCCGTGATCGCGCCGCATCTGTTCGACGAGCGAGTCAGGAATGACGAATTGGCTGTGCGGCGGCGTCAGCAGGTCGAGCCCCAGGTCGCGGCGGATAGCCCCGTAGAAAGCGTCGGGCAATTCGCGGCGCACGGCAATATTGACCAGTCCTTTAGGCCGCGTGACGCGGACCATCTCGGACAACGCCAGATAGACGTCCGCCGGCTCGCTGAAACTGTCGAGCGACGAGCACTCGGACATGTCGAAGGCGCCGTCCTTGACCGGCAGCACGAACGCCGAACCGCGAACATCCGCGGACGACGGCGGCACGCCGAAGACCTCGGCGAAGGCCCGGCTGCCCTCAGACAGCATGCGGTCGGACAAGTCGACGTTCATGAGCCAGGGCGCCTTGACCCCCGCCTCTCTGGCCCAGTTATCGAGGTCATGTTGCGCCCGGGCGGCATTATGGGGGCCGGAAGCGACGGAGATCATCGTTTCCGGCATTTTTATCTCGCCCTTTTCTGCCCGCAGGATCAGGTCAAGGTAGGCCAGCCGGTGCTGGATGTACTGCGGCAGGCCATCCATAAGCCGGATATAGTCGTCGACCAGCTGATCGTCCCACTCACCGGTCCTATGGGCATTAGCCAAGCGTCCGGACAGCAGGCGGAGTTCGGACGCCGGATGGCCGATCCGCCCTTGGGCGGCCCTGGCCCGATCAGCCACCTTCTCTCCCGGCGGCATGGCCCTCAAACGTTCCTCTTCGGCGTCCGGCTTTTGCAGCTTGGAAAAATCTACCTCCTTCGCGTCTTCGAGAGAAAGGAGTTCGTCGACCTCGTCGCCCAGCATTTCTGCGGTCGGCAGGACGGGCGGCAGTTCCTGGATGACCCGTGGCCGCGGCGAGAGCGGCGGCAATTCGGTTTCCTTGACCACGATCCCGAACCTCAGCTCGCAGGGCGTGTCCTTGATCGTTTGGAATACCTCCGGCGATGTCCGAGCCAGAGTATTGATATCCGGCGAATCGAGACCGAAGATGTCCGGCCGATGCCGCGCGGCCAACTGGCCCAGCGTGCGGTCCAATTTCTGGTAATGCTGCTCCTTGGTGGCCGCCTCCGGGAACTTCCGGCGGATGACCTCGTACCCCTTCTGCACTACCTTGCCGATCTCTTCATTCACCTCGATCGGTTCGCGGTCGCTTCCGGGAAAGAACAGCCAACTCTTAACTTTCAGGCCGGAGGCATCCATTTCCCGCCGCTTCGAAGCGGTCGGCATGGTGTGACGCGGCAGCAGGGCCGGATATTCCTTGCGGATCCTCGGCTGCCCGATGATCTGCGGGCCGAGCTCGGCGCTTTTCTCGACCAGTTCGGTTTCGACCTTCTTGACCTCCGTTTCGGCGGCCTCTGCCCGCTCACCCTCTCTGGACGCTGGATGGCCGGCCGCGGCGGCCTCTTGCGCCGCCCGTTCTTCATCAAGAAGGAATTCGGCGGCATCGTAATCCCCGCGGTCCGCTTTTTCGCCGGCCAGATCGAGCATTTTCGCTGCTTCCGCCTCTGCTTGCTCGAATGAATAACGCTTGTCGGCCTCAAAAGACATAAAATATTCCGTGAATTCCTACGTATATTCTATCAGAATTTCGATCTTTTGGACCGGGGCCGGCCGAGCCGCCGATACTGCCGGCGTTTTGACGTTGAACGGCCTGCTCAAAATAAAAAAACCGACGAAGGTCGGGTTTTGGATCCGTCGCTGTGCGATGTCAGAACTCCGGCGCTCCGCATTCCTTCAGGTCCTGAAGGGTCAGGGGCTCGCCAGCCGCCGCGCGATCGGCCATCAGCCCGCACGGCAGGATGAGCGTCGGAGGCCTGGCGCCGGCCTCGAACGCTTCGATCTCCAGAGCGCCCCGGTGTTCGAAATGCGGCCAGTCGCCGACCTCGTCGTTCTCTTCCACCCCGCAGAATCTCGCGATCCCACGCAATCTCAGCCAATTGATCTCATAGCCCCTCGACCGGTCGACCACGTCCACCGCGAACCCGTAATTATGGATGCTCTTGCCGCCCGGCGCCTCGGTGACGATGTGGCCGTTGACCGTCCGTCCCTGCTGGTATACCTGATCCTGCTCCTCGACGGTGCGGAAGCCGGAAGTGATGCGCAGCTCGTAGCCGTAAACGGCCGCCACGGGGATAAAACAGGCGCTGATCTGGGTCTCGAAGTTTCCGTTCATTGCGGACGGCAGCGGCACGGGCGCGGCCGGCGGCGGATCGGTCGGCGCCGGGATGACCGAAGCCTTGTCGGGCCGGATGTCCCAGAACAGGGCGCCGGCCAAGCAGCATGTTAAAAAAACTGCCGCGGCGATGAGATATCGCCGTGGATAGGGTCTGCCGCGGATAATTGCTGATATATCCACAACTGCTTCGCGATCTGGACCTGGGATCTCCGTGCTGTATGTATATTATACCGCGGCCCGAACTTCAAGAACGGCGGCCTGGAGCCGCCAAAAAACGCCGGCCCCGGGATGGGGCCGGTGTTCCAGGTTCTGCGTTACTTGACCAGTGTCTGCGTGTCGGTCGGCAGCATTTTCACGTACATGCCGCTGGCCCAATCGGCTGAACTCGATCCGATCGCCGCGCTGTGCGGGACGGCCGAGTTGTCGGACCAGGCGAAATCGACGTCCGCCGCATTCACCTTGACCTGATCCGGCTGGCTGCCGGTCGCCAGGCCGCCGGTGAGCAGCGTGCTGTCGCCGTCCAGCTCGGAGCTGATCGAGTCGCCCGTCGCGACCGTGCCGCCGACGGTCACCAGGACGTCATAGGTCTTGGAGGTGCCGGCGGCTATGACCTCTTCCGTGTCGAAGGCGGTGCGGAGCGTGCAGGCCGTGCCCGCCGCAGCGGCGCAGCCGGCGCTGGCCGTCGAGTGGCCCGCCAGGTTCGTCGAACCTCCGAGGACGCGGATCGTCCCGTGCGTCGAATCGCCCGTCGGGTTGATGCCGACCTCGTTGGACTTGCTCACGTTGACCGTGACCGCCTTGAGGCTGACGTCGGCCGCGGCGTTGGCCGCGACGGTCACCCGCATGATGACCTGGTCGCCGGCCGCCAGGACCGTGGTCGGCAGGGCCGTCAGCGCTGCCGTCGGAACGGTCTTGCGGACGATCTTGTCATTGCCGACGATGTCGCCGCCGGGGATGGCGGTGATGAGCGTCGAGGAGCCGGCCGAAACGCCGGTCATCTCGAAGACATAGGAGCCCGAAGTGGTCTTCATCGTCACCTTGGCGTTGCCGCCGGAAGGCGTGCCCGTCGGGCCGACCGTGTTGATCATGCCGCGGACGATCAGGTCCTTGTAGCCGTTGCGCGGGACGATGAAGTTGAGGCCGGTGAAGAAAGCGTCGCCGGCGGCGCTGACCGAGACCGGTCCGCCGACGAGGGCGGCGCCGTCATACAGGCTGAGGCTGGTCACCGCGCTGGGGGTGGCGACGGTGAAACTGGCCTTGGTCAATTTCAGGTCTTCATAAGAAGCGAAGAGCCGGAACTTGGCCAGGGCGGAATCGGAGCCGCCGATCACCATTCCAGCCGACGTGTCGCTGTCCGTTTGCGGGACGGGCGGCGGCGGCGCGGGCGGGGTCGTGGTGGTGCAGGATTGCGTCTCCTGCGGCTTGGGGCCGGCCACTCCCATGCATTCGCTGCCTGTCGAGCAGGTGCGCGTCTGACTGGTGGCGCCGCTCACGCAATCCGTCCAATCGGTGCAGCGCCAGGCGCAAGCCGTGTGCGGCAGCGGGTATCCCGGGATCTCCGGCTTGGTGTCAGACCTTTCGGAGTGCTTGGCCTTGGCTATGTGCTTGTCGTCGTTGATCGTGTCGGTGTCATCGGATTCCGTCTGAGGCGTGTAGTCCGACGACGCGTAGACCGGTGTCCCGATAGTATAATTGACGAAGAAAGAATCCGGGACGTCGTCGATCTTCTTGTTCCAATCGCTTCCGTAGAGCGCCGTGGCGACCGCCTCGCTCGTGATCCAGCGCAGGACGCCGCCGCCCGCCACCACGTACACCTTGGGATCGGTGGTGATCTTGACCATCTTGATGCCCGGCCGGTAGGTCACGTTGCCCCCGAGCGGGAACGACATGAGGTCGGCGGACGACACCAGTTCGACGGAACTGAAATCCGAGAACCAGGTGGCGAAGGTCTTCTGGTTGGGGAAGACGTAACGCTTGCCGTCCTGAGCTAGATAATACACCGCCGATGAGGCTCCCGGCGCCTTGATCAGGACGTCACGGGCCGTAACGGCGGCCTGAGCGGGCCCGAACGACAAAAAAAGCGGCAACATCATGGCCGCGGTCGCGAGGGCGCTCTTAAATAAGATACGTTTACGCATACGCCTAAGTAGCGTTAACGTGATTTAGCTGCATATATTCTAGCAGAAAAATCCTTGCCGTGCCAGGGTCGCATCTCGCTCTGCGGCATAAAAAAGACCCCGTCCGAGAGGACGGGGCACTGAGGTCAACGGCACTCGCCGTAGTTGTCGCCGTGGTTGTACAGGTGCATCTTCGCCGCGGAGTAACCGACGCACTTCGTCAGCGCGGCGGTCGGGTCCCCGGGCGGGATGTGGCAGATGTACACCTCGCCGGC
>JBAIXY010000157.1:0-27669 GCA_037916205.1 Vicinamibacterales bacterium
CCTCGGTCCCGACCGGGCCGAAGAAAGTGACCTCGTGGCCGCGTTCGACCAGCCCTTCGCTCACGGCGATGGCGATGTCCATGGGCGCGTAGATGACGTCCTTGGGCGGCGGCGTGGCGTACTGGCCGCTGACCATGGTGGCGATGCGCAGTCTCTTCATATGATTAGTTCGCGGTACAGTTCTTCGTAGCCGTCGGCCATCCGTCCGCGGCTGAACTTGTCCTCGCAGCGCCGCCGCACGGTCGACCGTTCGATGCCGTCGATCTTGGCCATGGCCTTGACCATGGCGTCGACCGAGCTCTCGGTGACGAACCCGGTGTTGCCGTCCTCGATCAGCTCCTCCATCGAGCCGCGGCGGTAAGCGATGACCGGCGTGCCGCAGGCCATGGCCTCGGCCACGACCAGGCCGAAGGGCTCTTCCCACTCGATCGGGTAAAGGAGGGCCTTGGCCGAACCGTAGAAATCCGGCAGCTGGTGCTGCTTCAGTTCGCCGATATAGCGGATCTTGTCGTTCAGGTGCGGCTTGATCACCCACTCGAAGTATTCCTGCTGGGTCGGGTCGACCCGGCCGGCGAGCAGCAGCTTGGCGCCGGCCTTTTCGGCGGCGGCGATGGCGTTCTCGACGCCCTTGTGCTTGTTCATCCGGGCGATCCAGATGTAGTGGTCGCCGCCCTGGCCGTTGTAGCGGAAGTGGCCGAGATCGATGCCGTTGTAGATGACCCGGCTCCGCGGGAAATCGACCATGGCGTTGCGCCGCGCCGACTCGCTGATGAACACCAGGTTGGTGCGCTCGGCCTCCTCGGTGAAGAGGCGCAGCCGGTCCGTCCGCGAGGCATCGGCGTTGGTGCGGTAGAGCGGGTTGTGCAGGGTGTGGACCACGGGAGCCCGGCAGAGCCCCTGAAAGAACAGGCCCCAGAGGTCGAGGTGGAGATGGACGACATCGAACAGGCCCCGGTTGGCCATCTCGATCGCCCGGGAGATGTTGCGCAGGTTCCAGATCTGGTTCGACCAGGGAATGCCGGCCTCGGTCAGCGGCGCGTCGTAGACCGAGACCAGGTTGGCGGCGGTCTCGGACCCGGGCGAGGCGAAAAGGGTCACCTCGTGGCCCCGGCCAGCGAAATCGTCGGCCAGCATGGCGATGATCCGCTCTATGCCGCCGTAGCCTTTCGGCGGCACGGTGAACCAGAGCGGGGCGACCTGGGCGATGCGCAGCTTTTTCATATTTTTTTGCCGGCGATTATCCGCTTGAACAGGTTCTCGTACTCGTCGACCATGCGTTTGACCGAAAAGTGCTCCTCGACCCGCTTGCGGCAGGCCGCGCGGGACAGGGCCGGTATCTTCGGGACCGCCGCGGCCATCTCCTCCACCGAATCGACGATGTAGCCGGTGACGCCGTCCTCGACGACCTCCGGGATGGCGCCATTCCTGAAACCGATGACCGGCGTGCCGCAGGCCATGGCCTCGGTCATGACCAGGCCGAAAGGTTCCCGCCTGGTGAACGGGCAGAGCAGGGCCCGGGCGTTGCGGAACAGCTCCACCTTGGCGTCGAAGTCCGCCTCTCCGACATACTTGACCTGCTCGCCGTCGATCAGCGGCTGGACCTCGTACTTGAAGAAGCGCTCGTTCTCCTCGCCGACGATGTTGCCGGCGATGATCAGTCGGGTATCGGCCAGCTTGGCGGCCTGGATCGCCTGGATCACGCCCTTGGACGGGATGATCTTGGACAGCCAGAGCAGGTGGCCCTGGGGGCTGGCATTGAAGCGGAAGCGCTCCGTCGGGATGCCGTTGTGGATCATGTGCGCGTGATGCAGGTCCGGCGCCGAGGACATCTGGTCGCGGGAGATCGGCACGTAGTTGATCTTGGGGAAGCGGCCGAAGACCTTGTGCGTCTCCGGCGTCAGCGGCCGGTGCAGGGTGCTGACCACGGGCGGCTTCAGGAAGGGCGTGAACGGCGCCACGTAGAAGGTGCAGTGGTCGTGGATGATGTCGAACTCGTCCTGGCGGTCCAGCAGGTTCGACATGTGCAGGCTCCAGACCGCGTGCGGGCTGTTCAGCCGGGCGCGCCAGAGCGAGGCCGGCCAGGGCGAGACCAGCCGGGCCTTGGTGACCGAGTCGCCGGAAGCGAACAGGGTCACCTCGTGGCCCCGGGCGGTCAGCTCTTCGGTCAGTTCGGATACGACGAATTCGGTGCCGCCGTAAGATCTGGGCGGCACCGGTACCCAAATAGGCGCGAACTGCGCGATCCTCATGAATTAATTATACCATATGAAAAGCCGCCCCCGCAGGGCGGCCTAAATGCCAGTCACAATCCGAGCAGGCGCCTGACCTCGGCGCTCGGTTCCCAGGGAGGATCGAAAACCAGCTCGACCCTGACGCTTTTGAGACCGAGCCGCTTGAGCCGCTCCTCCAGCTCGCGGACCATGGCCGGGCCGTGAGGGCACATCGGCGAGGTCAGGGTCATGGTCAGGTCCAGTTTGGCGCCGCGCTTGTCCAGCTTGACCTCGCGGACGAAGCCGAGCGTCTGGATGTCGATGCCTAGTTCGGGGTCGTAGACGTCCTTCAGCGCCGCGATGACGGCCTCTTTGCTCGGCATATCATTTTTCCCGGATCACGGCCTCGAATCCCGAACGCTCGATCTCCTTGGCCAGTTCGGCGCCGCCCGTCCTGACGATGCGGCCGCCGGCCATGACGTGGACCCGGTCCGGCGACAGATGATCGAGGATGCGGGCGTAGTGCGTGATCACCAGGACGCCGCTCCCCGCCCGGCGGCGGGCCGCGATGGCCGCAGTGACGACCTTCAGAGCGTCGACGTCCAGGCCCGAGTCGGTCTCGTCGAGCACGGCGAACTTCGGTTCGAGCACGGACATCTGCAGCATTTCGACGCGCTTCTTTTCGCCTCCGGAAAAACCCTCGTTCAATCCCCTGGCGGCGAAGGCCTCGTCGATCTTCAGTTCGGCCATCTTCCGTTTCAGCAGTTCGTGGAATTCGACGACCCCGAGCGGCTTCTGGCGGCCGGCGTTGACCGCGGCGCGAAGGAAATTGGAAACGCTCAGGCCGGCGATCTCCGGCGGGTACTGGAGCGACAGGAACAGGCCGGCCCTGGCCCGGGCGTCAGGCGGCAGCTTGGTGATGTCCTTGCCGTCCAGCGCGATCCGGCCGGCCGTGATGACGCACTTGGGGTGGCCGGCCAGGGCGCCGGCCAGCGTGCTTTTGCCCGATCCGTTCGGGCCCATGAGGACATGAAGTTCGCCGGCCGGGACCTCGAGATCAACTCCCTTGATGATCTCTTTGCCGTCGCGGCTGACCTTGAGCCCGCTGATCTTGAGCGACTTCTTCGCCATAATCATTTCTTCTTTTCCTGGTCGGACAGACCGTTCTGCAGGGCCCGCCAGCCGAGTGTGGCGCAGCGGATCCGGCCCGGGCCGACGGGGATGCCCAGAAGTTCGACTGCCTGGTCCGCGGTCAGTTTCTTCAACTGGGAAGCTTTCATGCCCTTGATCTTGTCGGTCAGCAACGAGATGGCCGCCTGGCTGATGGCGCAGCCCTGTCCGGCGAAGCCGACCTCGGCCACCCGGCCCGACGCGTCCAGTTTGATGAACAGCTCGACGTCGTCGCCACAGCTGAAATTGGCCTCGTGCCGGCTGAAGGTCGGGTCGAACAGCCGTCCGAAATTGTGCGGATGGCGGTAATGGTCGAGGATGTTCTCCTTGTACATGGCCTCGACGTCGGTGGCCGCCGGCTTAGCCGCCGGCCTCTTGTGCTTGGCGGGCCGGTTCATACGTCAAAAATGGACTTGGCCTTCCTGATCGCCGCGACCAGGGCGTCAACGTCGGCTTTGTCGTTGTAGGCGGAGAAGCTGGCCCGGGTCGTTCCGGGCAGGGCGAGTTCGCGCATGAGCGGCATGGCGCAATGGTGGCCGCCGCGGACGCAGACGCCTTCTCCGGCCAGGATGTTGGTCAGGTCGTGCGGATGGATGTCGCCGACGGAGAAGGAGATCACGCCGCCGCGCTCGACGCCGGCCGGCGGGCCGAAGACCCGGACCCCGGGAACGGCCGCGATCTTTCTCATGGCGTATCCGACGAGCGACCTCTCGTGGGCGGCGATCACCTTCGGGCCGATGGCCGCGGCGTATTCGGCCGCGGCGCCCAAGCCGATGGCGCCGGCGATGTTGGGCGTGCCGGCCTCGAACTTCCAGGGCAGGTCGTTCCAGACCGCGTTCTCCTTGGTCACTTCGAGGATCATGTCGCCGCCGTAAAGAAAGGGTTCGAGTTTTTCCAGTTCCGCGCGCCTGCCGTAGAGCGCGCCGATTCCGGTCGGACCGAACATCTTGTGTCCGGAAAAGGCCAGAAAGTCGCAATCGAGGTCCCTGACGTCCACGGGCCGGTGGGCCAGCGATTGGGCGGCATCGACGATCATCAGGGCGCCGTTCCGATGGGCCAGCGCGGCCAGCTCCTGGACCGGCAGGACCGTGCCCAGGGCGTTGGAGACGTGCATGACCGACACGACCTTGGTCGCCGGGCCGATCAGCCGACGCGCCTGCTCCAGGTCCAGCGTGACGTCGTCCTTCAACCCGATGAATTTGACGGCGAAACCGCGCTGCTTGGCCAGCTGCTGCCAGGGCACCAGGTTGCTGTGGTGCTCCATGATCGACAGCACGACCTCGTCCCCCGGGCCAAGCCGCCGGCTCAGCGTGTAGGCCAGCAGGTTCAGGGCCTCTGTGGCGCCGCGGGTGAAGACGACCTCTTCGGTTTCGGCGTTGATGAACCGGGCCACCTGCGCGCGGGCGGCCTCGTAGCGGTCGGTGGCCTCAGCGCTGGCCGGGTACATGCCGCGGTGCACGTTGGCGCGGCACTCGCGGTAGAACGCGTCCATGGCCCTGAGCACGGCGTCGGGCGTCTGCGCCGACGCGGCGGAATCCAGGTAAACGAAAGGCCTCCGCGCCTTTCGGCGGAACATGGGGAAATCTCGGCGGATCTTTTTGACGTCCAGCATATGCATGGTCAGCGGGCGCAATTCCCGGGCGCGCCGGCGAAGCGTTTGGCGATCAGGCAGGAGACGGTCTCCTCGAGGCCGGAACCTTTCATGGCGGCGATGAGCGGGGCCAGGAAGGCCTCGACCGCCAGCCTGGTCGCGGCCTGCGGGTCCAGCCCGCGCGACATCAGGTAAAAAAGTCGTTCTTCATCAAGACGGCCGCTCGAGGCCGCGTGGCCGCAGCGGACGTCATCGGTGCCGGTCTTGATGGCCGGCAGGGCGCTGATCGAAGCGTTGTCCCCAAGCAGCAGTGTATCCTCTTTCTGCCGGCCGTCGCAACCGAGCCGGCCCCGGCCGATGTCGATGAGGCCGCGGTAGACCGCGGATGCCGAGTCCAGGAGCACGCCTTTGGCGTCCAGCCGAGAAACGGTGCGCGGCGCCGCGTGCTCCGCCGATTGGCGCAGGTCGAACCGCTGCTGCCCGCGGCCGACGAAGACCAGGCTGTGGCCCGTCTCGGCGCGCGGGCCGGCGAGGACCGTGGCCGTGTCGGCGAAAGCGAAAGCTGATCCCAGGCAGCATTCCAGCCAGTCGATCCTGGCGCCGGCCTCGGCCAGGCCGGTCCTCCGGGTGAAATCGCAGACGCGCGGTCCAAGGTCCTGAACGCTGATCTGGGTCACCTTGGCGCCGGGGCCGGCCCAGACGCCGACGGCGGAGGCCCGGCTGGCCCTTCCAGCCGGAGTCCCGAAGATGTGCTCGATGACCGTGACCGCGCTGCCGGACTCGGCTATGACGTACAGGCCGTCCAGGCGGCGAGCGTCCCTTAGGTCCAGATCGATCTGGACCGGACGTTCGCAGCGGACGTTCCGCGGCACATAAACGACGACGGCGTCCGGCATGCGGGCGGAAAGCCAGTCGGCGATCTTATCGGCCGGCATTCCTGGCCGTGTCAAAAGGCGGCGCAGGCCAGCCGCCATCCGGCGGTCGGCGAGCGCCTGGCGCCAGGGCCCGACGACCGCTCCGGCCGGGGCGCTGAAGGCCGGCGGCTTCTGGCCGCGGCCCTTCGACGCTTCATAAGGCAGCAGTATCCCCGCGGCGTCGGTTCCCAGGCCAAGGCCATATCTGAAGGACGGCCGGGGCGCGGCGGCGAACCGGCTCCAGGCCGCGAGGCGTTGGTCGCGAAGCCAGGCCGGCTCGCCCAGCCTCTTCGACAAAGCCTTGATGTTCGCGGCGTCGTTCATATCAACCCACGGCCCCTTCCATTTCCAGCTCGATGAGCTTGTTCATCTCCACGGCGTATTCCAGCGGCAGTCGGCGTACCATCGGCTCGACGAAGCCGCTGACGATCATTTTCCGCGCCTGGTCATCGCTGAGGCCGCGGCTCATCAGGTAGAAGATCTCTTCTTCGCCGATCCGGCCGACCCTGGCCTCGTGGGATACTTCGGCGCTTTTCTCGTCGACGCGGACCGAAGGGAAGGTATTGGATGCCGAACGGCCGTCGAGGATCAGGGCGTCGCAGACGACGCTCGATCGGGCGCCGACGGCGGCCTTGGTCGCCCGGACCAGGCCGCGGAAGGTCGAGACGCCGCCGTCCTTGCTGATGCTCCGCGACCGGACGGTGGAGACCGTGTCCGCCGCGGCATGGATCACCTGGGCGCCGGTGTCCAGGTCCTGGCCGCGTCCGGCGAAGACGACGCCGACGTGCTCCGATCGCGCGCCTTGTCCGCGCAGGACGCTCGAGGGATAGAGCATGGTCGTCCGGCTGCCCATGTTGCCCGACAGCCACTCGATGGATCCGCGGGCGTCGACCACGGCCCGCTTGGTGTTCAGGTTGAAGGTGTTCTTGCTCCAGTTCTCGACGCTCGAGTAGCGGATCGTCGCGCCCTCCTTGACGTGTAGCTCGACGCAGCCGGCGTGGAGCGAACTGGCGGCATAGCGCGGCGCGCTGCAGCCCTCGATGTATTCGACGCGACTGCCCTTGTCGGCGACGATCAGCGTGTGTTCGAACTGGCCGCCGCGCTCCAGGTTCATCCGGAAGTAGGCCTGCAGCGGCGCGGTCACCTGGACGCCCGGCGGCACGTAGATGAAGGTACCGCCGCTCCAGACGGCCGCGTGGAGCATGACGAACTTGTGGTAGCTGACCGGCACGCAGTCGGTCATGAAATACTTGCGCACCAGGTCGGGGTATTTTTTGACGGCCGCGTCCATGTTCTCGAAAATGACGCCCTGCCGGCCCCAGGCCTCCTTGAGCCGGTGGTAGATCACGTCGGAGTCGTACTGGGCGCCGGCTCCGGAAAGGACGTGATGTTCGGCCTCGGGGATGCCCAGCCGGTCGAAGGTCCGCCGGATGCCAGCCGGCACGTCCTTCCAGGAAGCGGCCTCCTCGGCCTCCGGACGAGCGTAAAAGACGATGCGGTCGAGGTCGAGCGCGCCGAGGTCCGGACCCCAAGCCGGCAGCGGCGTCCTTTCGTACAGGTCGAAGGCCCGCAGCCGCTTGTCGAGCATCCAGTCCGGCTCGCCTTTCTGCCGCGATATTTCCAGAACGACCTCCCGGGTCAGTCCGGGGGCCGCGGCGTATCTAGGCTTGGTCCGGTCCGGCTGGTCGCGCCAGGAGCCGGCCGGCCGGCTTCTACTTTTTAGCGATCGGCTTGGCATGTGCTTGGCGGCGACGGCCGGTCAGTCCGCCGGCCTCGGCCACGGTCAGGCGGCGCAGCGTGGCCGCGACCTGGTTCTGGACCTTGAGCCAGACGTTCCGGTTCGAGCAGCTCTCGGCGAGCAGGCACTCGGTCCGGCCGTCCAGGCATTCGATCATGGCCAGCGGCCCGACGTAGGCTTCGAGGACCTCGGCCACGGTCAGGCGGCGCGGATCTTTCTTGAGCTCGTAACCTCCACCGGCCCCGCGCCGTCCGGCGATGATGCCGGCGGAACGCAAAGAAGCGGCCACCTCTTCGAGGAAGCCCTGGGAAATGCCGGTCTTGACGGCGAGCTCGTCGAGGGTCATCGGCTGGCCGGAACCGTAGCGGCCGGCGAGCTCGGTGACCAGGAGCAGGCCGTGATGGACCTTTTTCGGCACGGAGAAGAGCGCTTTCATAATCCTAGTGACATACTAGGATTATAGACCGCAAATAGAGCGCGGTCAAGACCGCGCTCGGGCTCCCCTGCTCGGGCCTCAGCCGGCTCGCCAGCCGCGGTTCGGCTGCTTCCTGACCTCCTCGGTCTCGTCCGTCCGGCTGTAATCGTCGGAGATGCGCACCGTGACCCCGGTCTCCGGGTCCGAAGCCTCGACGATCAGCGAATCCTCCACGGCCTCGACCCGGTGTTTCTGCCCGGGCAGGATGTGGTAACCTTTGTTCAGCTCCATCGGCAGCTTCCGTATCTCGCCGGCGCGGTCCTCGAGCCAGACCACGGCCTTTCCCGAGATCAGGCTGAAGCATTCCTCCTTGCGGTCGTGATACTGGAACGACCAGCGGCCGCCAGCCTTGACCTTGAGCAGTTTGCCGACATGCCGCCAGCCCGGCGGCGTGAAGATGATCTCGCGTCCCCAGGGTTTCTCGACCTTCTCCTGAAGCGGTTCCACGGAGTGATCCATACCGCTCAATGTTACCGCGCGGCTGGCCCGCCGCGCAACCGCCGCCGTTGCCGACAACCGCGGCTCAAATTATAATAAATGGCATGAACCCGCTGCGCAAACTTTGCTGGCCGGTACTGGCGGCGGCGCTGCTCGCCGCGCCCGTGTTTTCGGCCCGCGCCTCCATCTTCAATCCCGAACTTATCGTCACGGACAGCGAGATGCGCGATTACCTGGCCCTGGATCAGGAGGCCATCGCCGCTTTTCTCGACGGCAAGGGCGGACTCAATCGCTGTTTTGACGTGGACGCCGCCGACGGCCTGCTGAAGAACACCGCGCAGCTGGTAGCCGACGCCGCGTCGCGCTACCGGATCAATCCCAAGTACATCCTGGTCCTGCTGCAGAAAGAGTCCGGCGCGGTCGAGGCCGCCGCACCGGCACGCAAACAGCTGGATTGGGCCGCCGGTTACGCCCTCTGCGACGGCTGCAGCAAGTACAGTACGCTCGCCCAGAAGTACAAGGGGCTGGGCCGGCAGATAGATGCCGGGGCCGGCTGGATGGACTGGTTCCTGACCAACGCTTCGACGCTGACGGACCTGCGGCAGCCGGGCGTGACCTATTCGATCAGCCGCACCCGGATCACCCCGGCCAACCTGACCACCGCGGCCCTCTACAACTACACGCCGCACATCAACGGCAACCGGCTGCTCTGGAGCATCTGGAACAGCTGGTTCAGCGGCTCCGGCCCGACTCTGCCCGACGGCACCCTGGTGCGCAACGAAAAGAACGGCGCCGTGGCCGTCATCCAGGGCGGGAAGTTCAGGCCGATCCTCCGGGCATCCGTGCTGGAGACCAGGTTCGCCGGCCGGAGCGTCGTCGACCTCAACGAGTACGATTTCAGCGAGCTCGAGAATACGGTCATGGGCAGGCCGATACGTTTCGCCGACCTGTCGCTGGTGCGGACGGAGGATGGCGTCGTCTATCTGCTGACCGGCGCCCGGCGCCGCCGGATCGCTTCGGCCGAGGTCTTCGCCAAGGTCGGCTTCAATCCCGAGGAGGTCGAGGACGTGGCCGCGGCCGATATCGAGGACTATGCCGAAGGCCAGACGATCACCCTGCAGTCGGCGTTCCCGGCCGGCCAATTGGTCCAGAACAGCGCGTCCGGCGGCGTCTATTACGCCGAGATGGGCGTCAAGCACCCCCTCTGGGACAGGTCGCTGCTCGGCCTCAATTTTTCCGGACGGACCATCATGCCGATGCCCGCCGCCGACCTGGCGTCCCTGGCCGACGGCGATCCGGTCAGACTGAACGACGGCGTGTTGGTCAAGGCCGCCGGCGATCCGACCGTTTACGTCATCTCCGGCGGCAAGAAGCGTCCGGTCGCTTCGGAGGAGGCCTTCGTGGCTTTCGGCTACAAGTGGACCGATATCGTCACGATCGGGCGCCGCCTGCTTGACCTGCATGAGACCGGCGAGCCGATCAGGCTGCCCGATACCGCGGCGCCGGCCGGCACCACCTGACGCGGCAAGCCCGCGGGAAACAAAAAACGCCCCGGAGGGCGTTTTTTTTAGGTCGTGGTCATTGTCCGACAAGCTTTTTGATCTCCTCGATCAGCCGTTCCGGGGTCATCTCCTGCTTCGGAAGATAAGTGGTGGCGCCCGCCTTAAGCCCCATCTGGACGTCCTCTGGATCGCCCAGGGCCGAGATCATGATGACCGGGATGTTCTTGAACCTGTCGTCCTCGCGCATCCGCTTGAGCATGCCGTAGCCGTCGAACATGCCTTTCTTTTCCGGCATCATGACATCCAAAGTGACCAGGTCGGGCTGGAATTTCTGCACCGCTTCCCAGCCGTCGGCGGGATTCATCATGCAGACGACCTTGAAGCCCTTGGGCTCAAGGATCGCGGTGAACAGGTCCTTGTAGAACGGGTCGTCGTCGACGCAGAGGACGGTCTTGGCCATATGTTCGGTCATTTCGGCTCGGTTTGAGTACTGTTTCATTATAACTCTACCCCGCGGGCCGCGCAACGGACCAGGCGGTGTGAATAAAGTGGACGAACAGCGGCGTACAAAAAACCGCGGAGTACCGCGGCAAGAGACTCAGCGCTGTCCGTACCTGACGCCCAGGTCCTCAGGACCGAAGCGCATCGGCAGCGCGTCGCCGATGGCCGTGACGCACGCTTCGCCGCCCGGACCCAGCCCGATCAGCCTGACGTCGGGATCGCCGAAGCAGTTCTCCCAGATGATCTGCAGGCAATGGCCGCAGGGCACCGGCACGGCGGCAATATCGGCCAGCCGGCGGGTCGGGTCCGCGACCGGCGGAATGACGATGCGGACGTCCGCCGGCCCGCCCACGACGGCGATGGCCGCTATCTTGGCCGGCCCCTCGCGGGCGACCATGGTGTCGACGGCGTTCTGCTCGGCATGCGTCGTCTGGCTCCAGCTGCAGCGTTCGACGTTGCAGCCGGCGTAGACGCCGCCGGCCGCGCTCCGGACGGCCGCGCCGACCTTGAACTTGGAATACGGGGCCTGGGCCATGGCGCAGGCTTCCGCGGCCCATTGGATCAGCAGCCGGTCCGCCGCGCTCAGTTCTTCGAAGCTGAGGACCAGGGTCCGGACGGTTCTTTCCAGGGTGTTCATGCAGCCTCCTCGGGGTGTGAAAGATCCGCGCCATCTAACCAGCGGCCGCGCCTGCTGTCAATCTCCAGTGATAAAAAAAGGACCGCGGTGCGGTCCGTCGCGTTGAGCCGGCAGGATCAGCAGGTCCGGCTGAACTTCTTCAGGTGGTCGGCGAGATCGGCGCGCCCCGTCTCGTCGAGCTGGTCGACGCTGGTCAGGCCGCGGGCCCCGAGGAACCGGCTGATGGCCTGGTTCCGTTCCAGTTGCGCCGCCAGGGCCGCGCGCAGGTGCTGGACCAACTCCAGTCGCCCGGCGGCATCGAGTTGGCTGACCTTGGTCAGGCCGCGCGCTTCCAGGAATTTCCTGGTTTCGGGATAAGAGGAATTCAGGGTATCGAGGGTGTCTGCGGCGGTCCGCAGGTCATCGAGAGCCTTGCCTGAAAGGGCCATGTCTTTCTCCTCGGGTCGAAGGTGCATGCGCATTTCAGGCCTATCGAGCCATCTGCGCACTGGCCAGGTTAGCAACAGCGCCGCCGGCTGGCAAGCACACGGCGGCGCCCGGGTTGCAGACTGTCCAACAGATCAATCGCCCTCCCGCGTGATCTCCTTGAGGAAATCCTCGTACATGTCCACGTCCTTGTTCTTCCGGATCATCTTGTCCTCGTAGGGCGCGGCCAGCCGGCGGTAAAATTCGTCGGCGACGTTGCGGAACGTTCCGCTGACCAAAGCAATCAGCCAGTAGCGGATCCGGCCGAAGCGCAGGCGCACAACCTCCATGGCCAGCCGGGTGCAGGCGTAGTTGATATAGCCGGCGAAAGCGCCTTCGGTGCTGTCGGCCTTGGCCAGCTCCACTATCTTGCCGGCAAGCGAATCGATGTCGGCGTCCAGTTTCTTGCGTTTGGCGGGTTCGATGTACGGCATAGTCCTATTTGAGCATAGCGATCAGGCGTTCGACGATGCGCTGATGGGCGCGCTCGTCGTTCCTGATCTTTTCGACGGTATTATTCATTTGGGAATTCTAGCACTCGGCCCGGCGACGGGCCAATCGTCCGGCGATCAGCGGCCCAAAAGATAGGCGGCGACGACGGCGGCGGTCTCCGCCCTGCGCGTCAAGCCGCCCAGGGCGGCGATCCTCAGGCCGGCGGCGCCGGCCGCGGCGATCTCCTCGGGTTCCCAGCCGCCCTCGGGACCGATGAACGCGGCCTCGGGTCCCGGGCCGGCCGGATCGAAAGGCTGGCCGGAAACGTCGAAGAACACCGCGTTTTGAACGGCCGCCGCGCGGATAGCCGCGGCCAGGGTCATCGGCTCGGACAACGCCGGCAGCCCGCCGCGTCCCGAGTGCTCGGCGGCCTCGCGGATGATCTTCAGCAGCCGGTCGCGCTTGATCTCCAGTTTGACCGTCCGCCGGCTGATCACCGGAACGATGGCCGCGACGCCCAGCTCGGTGGCTTTTTGGGCCGCCAGTTCGAAGTTGTCCTTTTTCAGGATGGCGCAATACAGGGTGCCGCGCCCGGGTTCGCCGGCCGCCGGCAGCCGTTCGATGATCTCGGCCTCCAGCCGGCCCGCGCCCGCGGCGACCAGCCTGGCCAGGACCCCGCCTCCGCCCCCGCGCAGCTCGATGATCTCGCCTGGCCGGAGTTTCAGGACGCGGCTGACCTGATGGACGACCTCGGCGTCGGTGACGCGCGCCCGGCCGCCGTCGGCCGCGTACTCGGTGAAGAAGCGATGGACCTTTTTCCTGTCCGGACCGGGTGAGGACATAGGTTCAGCGTCTGACCCGGCAGATGAATGATTTCAGGTACGAGGCTTCGGGAAAATACAGCGATTGGGGATGGTCGGCGGCCTGGCGGACCACTTCGACGACCGCCAGCCGGACGCCGGCCTGCAGCGAGGCCCGGCGCAGGACATAAGCGAGGTCGTCCTCGGGCAGGAAGCGCGAACAGCTGGACGTGAAGAAGAAGCCTCCGTCGCGGACCAGCCGCAGCGCGGCGCGGTTCAGGAAATGATAAGCCTTCTTCCCCTCCTCCGCGTCCCGCCGCGACTTGATCAGGGCCGGCGGGTCGACCAGCACCAGGTCGAAGGACGGGCCGCGGTCGGCCGCCAGGTACTGGAAAACGTCGGCGGCCTCGACGGTGAAGCGTTCGGCCGCGACGCCGTTCAGTTCGGCGTGCTTCCGGCAGAGTTCCAGGGCCGGATCGGAGCTGTCGACGTTGTGGACCGAGACCGCGCCGCCCTTGGCCGCGGCAATGCCGGCGGCGCCGCTGTACGAGAACAGGTTCAGCGTCGTCCGTCCGGCGGACAGGTCGGCGGCGCGCCGCCGCAGCTGCTTCTGGTCTAGGAAAAAGCCGGTCTTCTGGCCGTTCATGACGTCCGCCAGGAAATTCCAGCCGTTCTCGCTGAAGGGCGCCAGACCGGGGTCCTCGCCGAAGCGGACGGCGACGACATCGGACAGGCCCTCTTCCTTGCGGACCGGCAGGTCGCTGCGTTCGACCACGGCGCGCGGACGGAAGACCTCGATGAGGGCGGCCACGGCCGCGTCGCGAAGACGGTCCATGCCGGCGGTCGATATCTGGACGACCAGAACGTCGCGGTAGCGGTCGACGACCAGCCCGGGTACGCCGTCGGCCTCGCCGAAGATCAGCCGATAGCCGTCGGTCGTCGCGCCCGGCGCGAAACCGATCGCCTGCCGGTGCTCGTCGGCCTCGCGGAAGCGCTTGGCGAACCAGTCCTTGTCCAGGACCGCCTCGCCGAATTCGAAGATCCGGACGGCGATCGACGACCTCGAAGAATAGGTCCCGGTCCCGACGGTCCTGCCGGACGAGTCGAGCAGGCGGATCACCGATCCGTTCTCGACCCCCTCGGGCGTGTCGGCCAGGGCCCCGGAAAACACCCAGGGATGGCGGTATTTGGCTTGCGTCTCCTTGCCCGCAAGCAGCTTAAGGTTCGGGATATCGGTCATAGTTTTCGGCGGCGGGGTCAACCGTCGCTGCAGGAACATAATACATCATACCGGCGCCCGGGGCGCAACCGCGGCATCATTGACTTTGCCGCGTCTGAGCCGTTTAATTGGAATGGTGCCAAGCACCCGATCTTTAAACTTACAGGGACAAGAGGAGGCCGTCATGGCTGTCGACCAGGCCGTCCTGTGGAAATTCTTGATGCCGCTCGTGAGCGATAAGAAGCTCGTTTCCGAATCCCTCAGCCGGATGAAGTCCTTGTTCGAAACGGCGAACCGGGGCAAGTACGATCTGAGCCGTCAGAGCTATTTCAGCGAAACGGACGCGGCCAAGGCCATCGCCGAGGCCATCGGCCGGCCGGTCAAGCGCGTCGTGTCGATCTCCGTGGCCAAGAAGACCCTGGGGCCGCCCGAATTGGCTCAGGACGAGGTCTTCCTGGTCAACCAGGGTCTGAACATCGGCGACAGTCTTTGGCAGGCGCTCTGGGACCGGCACAACTACCGCGTCACGACCGGGCTGAAGACCAAGTTCGGGTCCGACTTCAAGGACAAGCTGTCCGCGGCCCTGAAGCAGAGCCTCTGCGACGACCTGTCGAACGCCATGCTGGCCGCGCTGCAGGGCAAACGCTGGAGCAGGCACGGAGCCTGTCTCTGGAACAATGCCTGGCAGGCCATCGTCTATTTCGTGGCTTCAGCCGCCCTCGGCGAACGCCGGCGCTGCGACGAGCTTGCCGACCTGGTCCGCCTTCTGGCCAGCGGTCTGCCCCTGTGCAATAAAAATAGCGATCCGCAGGTTTGGATCGTTCTGGTGGCCTGAGTGCCGCCCGCCGACCCGCTCACGGGCCGGCTTTTATTTCAAAAACCGCCGGCAAGGGCGGTTTTTGGCGCAGGCGGACTCAGAACAGCTTGAAGAACAGTGACAGGGCCAGCAAGGCGTGGGACAACGCGACGCCGATGGTCACGTAGGCCAGCGTATGATGTAACCTCAACGGCACCGGCCTTTTGCGCAGGTCGCTGACGATCGGCACGGAGGCGGTGGACAGCAAGAGGGTGAGGGTCAGCAGGCCGAAGTACATCACCAGCGGTTTGCCCAGTATCGGATAGGTCGCCAGGTGGAGCAGCATGACTATGGAGTGACGGTTATCGAGCCGGTCATCGACGCGTGGATGCCGCAGCGGTAATCGTAGGTTCCCGCTTTGGTGAAGGTCAGCGAGTAGGTGTCGCCGGGATTCAGGTCAGGCGATGCCGAGTCGGATCCCAGGCCGGCCGTATCGCCGCCGGAAACGGTTTTCACTGAATGGGTGACGCTGTCCTGATTGGTCCAGACCACGGTCGAGCCGCGGCTGACGGTCAGTGACGGCGGGTTGAAAGCGAAGTTGCTGATCGTGACGGCGGCCTGTCCGGCGGCCGGCGCCGGGGTCGCTGACGGGGCCGCGATCGTCGGACGCGGCACCGCGGCCGGGGCCGACGAGGCCGGCGCGTTGGCGGCCGTCGGACGGGGCGGTTCGGCCGGCGCTTCGGGAACGACCGCGGCTGGAGCGGCGGGTTGTTGCGGCTGGGCCGGCGCGGCCGGCTGGGTCTGGGCACAGCCGGCTCCGACAAGAATAAGTGCGGTCAGCAAAATGTAAGCCTTTTTATTCATAATAATATTCATTCGCCGCTTCAGTACGGTTGATAATCAGGCTCCAAGGCTTGGTTTGGCGCCGGCTGGGACTGGTCGGGCAGCGCCGGCGTTTCGGACGCGTTCGTGGCCGCCGGGGCGGCGGGAGACGTCTGGGCGCAGCCGGCGCCGACGAGCAGGAGGCCCAAGGCGGCGGCCGTTAGAAATTTTTTGAGCATAAGCGCGGTGACGATCGTTTAGCCGAAATTACATAAGTGGTCAGCGGAGCGGCGACGGCGGCCGACAGCCTTCACCTGAAGCCTGCGTTACGGCAGGGCGAAGGCGGCCCGGACGACGGCGGTCACCTTCTTGTCGATGGTCGAAGTGTCGTAGGCGCCGTAATCGGAGATCTCCGTGGAATTGACCGCCGTGATCTGGAACACGCCCATGCTGGCCGATTGGACGCTGCCGAGTTTCGCTCCGGTGGCCGCCGCGATCCGCCCGGCGCGGGCCTTGGCGTCGCGGGTCGCTTCCGACAGCATGTCCAGCTTCAGGTCGGTCAGCTTGCTGTAGTAGTAATCGATAGAGTCGCTGGAGAAGACGATCCCCTTCTCGAGCAGCGCCGTGGCGGCATTGCGCGACACGTCGGTGATCTTGTCGACCTCCGGCGACTCCACGGTGAAACTCTGGGTCAGCGTGTAGCCGATGATCGGGTTGGGCCCGCAGTCCTGAGAACCGTAGTATTGATTCTGTCCGCCGCAGGTCGGGGTCACTTCCATCGACGCGGCGTTGACCTCCTTGTCGGCGATGCCGTTCTGCGCCAGGTGCTCCAGGGCGGAGTTCAGATCCTGCCGCAGCGACCGGCTTCCGGCCGCGAGGCCGTCGCCCATGACCGAGCGGGTGACATGCGCTTTCCATTTGACCGTGTCGGACCTGATGATCCGTTCGGCCGAGCCGGTCACCGACAGGTTCTTGTTCAGGGCCTTGACCTTGTAGACCGCGGCCGAGACGACGAGAGTGCCGACGATGAGGCTCGCGCCGATGATCGCCGCCGCCAGGGCGTAAGAAGGGCTTTTTTGAAGATCGGACATATGTTGTCGATCAGGTTTAAGTGTGCTTATGCCAATGATCGGCCGTTCAGTCGGCGGCAAGACTGGCGAAGGTCCGGGTCAGATACGGCCGGCAGCCGCGGTCGAATCTGTCAGCTCCGGAAGTGAATTTGGCCGTATAGACCGTGCCCCCGGAGCGGACCGAATAAAAAGCAGAATGGTAGCCCTTTTTGTCGAAGCCGAAGTCGAATTCTATGAGGCCGTGCCGGGCGTCGAGCGTCAGCGACGTCGTCCGTCCGCGCAGACCCCCGGGATCACGCGCGATGTTGGCGCCTTTCAGGTAAGCCCAGAAACTGGCCTGGTCCGCCAGCGCGGGGACATCGGCGGTAAAGACGAAACTGCAGTCCTCGCGCCGCGTCGCCAGCAGCGTCCGGTGGCCGCCGATCTGCTTCAGGCTGCTCAGAAAATTTTCCCAGTCGGGATACTCGATCGAGACGCCCTGGTAGCGGAAGTCGGCGAAGCCCGGTCTGATCGCTTTCGCCCAGCGCGGCAGCAGGATGATGCCGCCCGCGGCCAGCGACACGAGCGCTACGGCCGTCAGCGCACCTTTTGCCAGATTGCCCGGGACCGCTCCGCGGACCCGGACGCGATCAGCCGACATGCTTGGTAGCGAGATAAAACAGCGCGCTCAGCAGGCTCAGGGCGCCGACCGGCATGGCCACCTTTTGGAACGGGAACAGCGCGCGGCCCCGGCGCGACCTCACGTACGCGTACCAGCGGGCCGCGGCGGCGAAGGCGATGCCGCCGCAGGCTATGCCCAGCGCCAGCTTATCGATGCCCCAGAGTTTATTGAGCGGATGGCCGATGTAGCCGGTGAAGTAAAGCGGCACCACGATCATGCCGAAATAAGCCGCCAGGATCGCCGGGTCGCGCCAGCGGAAAACGAATTTCCGCCGGTCGCACCAGTCGGACGTCCACATCGATAGCGAAACGGTCAGGCCGCCTATCCAGATGCCGGTGATGGTGTCGTCGATGCCTAGCCACTTGGCCAAACCGATGCCGCCGGCCACGGCCACGGTGCAGACGGGGCAGACGGCCGAGACGGAGGCCGCCCAGAGCAATCCGGCCGCGGCCATGATCACGCCCGCGAATTTCTTCATAGCTGCTTGTAGTTCACCTGGATGAATTTGACGGCGCCGGACGGATCGACGTACCGGATGGCCAGGTCCGGCTCGTAGCCTTTGGCGTTCGGCCAGACGGCGCCCAGCGGGCTGATCTTCGGCTGCGACAGGTCGACGTTCCAGGCATCGACCAGTCCCTTGGCCCGGCTGAACGTCTTCGTGTTCTTCACGTCCAGATAGGCCATCTTGCCGCCGGCGATGATGACGAGCTGCGGCGCCGCGTCCCAGCCCGTCTCCTGCAAGGAAGACGGATGGATCTTCGGCCCCCTGGGGTTGCCGGTGTTCCCGGCGAAGTCGAACAGCGCGTAGTAGTAGGTGTCGCCTTCTCCGGCCTGGTTGAACTGGTCGAGTTGATCGACCGCGTCGAATTCCTTGACGACGAACCGCGCCTGGCCGCTCTGCGGTTTCAGTATGCGGTCGAGGTCGGCCGCGCCGCCGAAATCGGCCGGCAGGTCGGCGTAATCGCGGAATCGGAAAGTGACGGTGACCGGCTCGTTCAGCTTCACCGAACTTTCGTAGACGGCCTGTACGGGCTCGCCGGCGAAATCCTTGAGTTTGGGCGCCTGGGCCGGCGGCTGGGCCGCCTGCGGCAGCGGCGCGCGGGCCGACTCGCCTCCCAGATACACGACCAGCGCCAGTCCGGCGACGGCGACCAGGCCGACAACCGCTGCCAGCATCAATTTTTTGTTCTGACCAGCCATAAAAAACGACATGATCAAGCTTATTCTTCAACAGGCAGTTTACCCCGTCTCTGGGCGGGCATCAAGCGCCGCCGGCCGCGGACCGTTTCAGGCGGTCGAGTATCCTGACCATCGCCAGCGTATCGGTGCCGCAGTAGGCCAGCATGTCCGCGGCGAGAGCCTGTTTTTTTGCCGCCGCAAGCTTAGGGTCGATCAGCTTCGGCCAGCTGTCGGCAGCCGCGCCGCCTTCTTTGATGGCCAGCGGTTCGTAGGAAAGGTCGGGCACGAGCACCGGCAGCACTTTTTTGAGCGACCAGCTGCCGCCGAAGTCCTTGTGGACGTAAGATCCGTCGCGGAACGGCCCGGCCAGGTCCCAGAGGCGGCGTTCTATGGAAGAGAAGAGATCCTTGTGTGCCGGCATCCGTTCCGCCATCTCGCGGTTGCAGCCGGATTCGAAGCTGGCGTTCCAGGCGATCACGCTGCCGGCCGCGCCGATCCGGGCGGCGAGCGCGGCGGCCAGCTCCGGCCCGGGGTCGCGGTCGTCCCGGGCCAGGAACTCGTGGTGTTCGACGGCCGCGCCCGGCGACCGCTGGACGTCGAGCGAATACTGGAAAACGATGCGCTGGTAAGGACGATAGCCGTCGTAGCGCGGAATGGCGGGATTGAAGGTCTCGTAGTCCAGGAAGTGCAGCGGGTACCTCAGTTCGCTGAGCTCGTCGGTTATCGCCTGGGCGTCGATCCGGACCTCGCCGGTCTTCACGGCGTGGTAGAAGCGGTGCTTCAGCTTGTTGGTCACGTAGCCGTCCGGGACATCCTCGAGTTTTAGTATCCCGCGGTCGAGCAGGTAATTGAGTTTTTCCTCCGAAAGGCTGACGTCGTAGATCGAAGGCTCGGGAATGTCGCGCCAACAGTGGCCGATGAAAGGACATTCGTACGGACGGCCGCACTGTTTGAGGATCCTGACGTCCGGCTCCTGCCTCAGCCGGAGTTCGGCCAGCGCCGCTTCCGCCTCCTGGGCGACGCGGCCGTGCCAACGGCCGGCCTCGACCGTCACATCCTCGATCTTCAGCAGCTTGGACGGTTCGATGGCGCCGCGGCGGACATAACGGTTGTTGACGTGGACCAGGTTGACGCTGCCCACTGACAGGCCGGCTTTTTCCAAACAGAGGCGCTGGAAAGCCACGTCGGGCAGATGGACCTCGTCCTTCACTTCCGTGGAGCCTTTGACCTCGAAAATGTTCCAGCGCCGCCTGCGCTGGTCGTAGGCGATGATGTCTGCGCGGCAAAAAAGCCGGCCGTCGGCGAAGGTCGGCTGGAAAATAATGTTCTCCCCGTCCTTGATCAGTTTTTTTGTTCGACTGACGGCCCGCCCGAGATCGTTGTCAGCGGCGCTGACGCCGCCGGGAAACAGATCATACGCGTATCTCTCGACCTCGTACCCCTCCTCGAAAAGCCTGGCCAGACCCTGCTCGACATCGGGCGGCAGCAGGTCCTTGCGGAACTTGTACAGCCAGAGGTATCTCGGGCACTGCAGCCAGTTGCGGAAGTCGGTCTTGGTCAGCATGAGGGTCAGCGCTGGCCGTAGCTCGACCGCGCCTCGATGCGATGGATCACGTCCTTGCGTTCGATGCAGACGGTCCAGCCGACGCGCCGGGCGTACTTGTAAAGCGCCTGGTTGGGGTTGAAGCAGATCGGGTGGTCGACCAGCTTGAGGAACGGGATGTCGCTCTGGGTGTCGCCGACGCCGTACGAACCGCGCAGGGTCAGGTTGTTCCGCTCGACCGCCCGGTGCAGGATCTTGGCCTTGTCCGATATCAGGTCTAGATAGAGCGTCCGGCCGGTGCAGCGGCCTTTCTTGTCGAGCTCGTAGATGCGGCCGTAGACCTTGTCGAAGCCGAGCTTCTTGCAGAACGGGTCCAGTGCCTCCTTCGGCGAATTCGATATGGCCACCATGAAGTAGCCTTTCTTTTTCAGGTCATGGACCAGGTCGCGGGTGTAGCGATAGACGCGGCTCTGGTGGAACTGGATGACCTTCTCGACGCACTTCATGAAGTCCTTGCCGCGTACGCCTTTGATGTTGCCCTCGAAAGCCTTGATGACCGCGCCGATGTACTCCTCATACGGACCCCGGCGGTCGAGCCAGCGTTCGTAGGCTTTGGCGTAGACCTTTTTCAGGCTCTGCGGGAAGACGCCGTCGTGGATCATCGCCTCGGTGACCTCGATCAACAGGCTCGAGCGGAAGATCGTCCCGTCGATGTCGAAGAAGGCCGCCTTGCGCATTTTCATATCTGTTTTGACTTAATAATGGGTTATTTTTTCCATTATACGGCCCCCGGGCCTTATTTTCAAAGCGTCCGGCGCCGGGTTTGACGGCAGGGGCCGGTTTTGTTTAGCTAAGCGCAAATTCGTTCTTTTAAAACAAAGGAGAGGAAGATGTCCAAGACCCGCAAGACCGACGACGCGGCCGAATATCGCTGGGACCTGTCCTGTTTTTACGCCGGCCTGGACGATCCCCAGATCGACGCCGATTGCCGGGCGCTCGCCCTGGGCGCGGCCGACTTCTGCGCCGACCATAAGGGCAAGCTGGACCGGACCCTCGGCCAGGCCATTCGCGACCTGACCGAGCTGGACATGCTCTCGAACAAGGTCTTCGTCTATCTGAACCTGAGGACCAGCCTGAAGGTCGACGACCCGGCCGTGAAGGCCAAGACCGCCGCGGCCGAGAAGATCGTCAACGAGGCCTTCGGCCAGTACATGGCCTTCTTCGACAACGAGGTCGCCGGGCTGCCCGAGGCGGCGATCGCCGCACAGGCAGTTTCCGACCCCGTCGTGGCCAAGCATCTGCCCTGGATCCGCGACCTGCGGCGGTTCGCGCCGCACCTGCTCGCGGACGACGTGGAGGCGGCGCTGATCAAGCGCTCGTCCTTCGGACCGGGCACCTGGGCCGATTTCTTCGGCGAGGTCGAGGCCGGCCTGCGCTTCCCGTTCCGGCGGCGCTGGTACGGGCGGCGCCGGAGCCTGACGCTGACCAAGATGCTCGACGTCCTGAGCCATGATCGCGATCCCGCCGTCCGGGCCAGGACGCTGCGCCTGATCAACGACGGGTTCAAGGGCGCGTTCGCCAAGTACTCGGCCCAGACGCTCTACATGATCGTCGGGTCCAAGGAGGTCGAGGACCGCGAGCGCAAGTACGGCCATCCGATGGCCGCGCGCAACCTGGGCAACAAGGTGCCCGACGCGGTCGTCGAGGCGCTTCACGCGGCCATCGCCGCCGAGGCGCCGGCTATCGTCGGCCGCTACTACCGGCTGAAGGCCCGCCTGCTCGGGATGAAGCGGCTGCGCTGGAGCGACCGGAACGCCGAACTGCCGTTCTCGGCGGAGCGGCGCGTGCCCTTCGCCGAAGCGATGGAGACGGTGCTCGCGGCTTACGCCAGTTTCAGCCCGACCCTGGCCGGACTGGTCAAGGACATGGCTGCCCGCCGCTGGATCGACGCGCCGGCGGACGAGGGCAAGGAGAGCGGCGCCTACAACTGCTCCCTGGTCCTGCCGGGCAACCGGCCGGTCGCCTTCACCCTGCTCAATTACCTCGGCGCGCCGGACGACGTCATGACCCTGGCCCACGAACTGGGCCACGGCGTGCACGGGCTGCTCGGCGGCGAGGCCCAGGGTCCGCTCATGTACCACGCGCCCACGGCCTACTGCGAGACCGCCTCCGTCTTCGGCGAGCTGACGACCTTCAACAATCTGAAGGCCGACCTGGCCAGCCGCGGCAGCGTCAAGGAGACGCTGGCCCTGGTCATGAGCAAGATCGACGACGTGCTCAACACCACGGTCCGGCAGATCAGCTTCTCGAACTTCGAGCGGCGGGTCCACGGTTCCGGGCGGCGCCTGTCGGTCGAGGAGCTCTGCGGCATCTGGCTCGAGGAGACCCGGAAGCTTTACGGCGAGGACGGCGACGTCTTCACCTACGAGAACACCGATCATCTCTGGGCCTACATCTCGCACTTCCACCGGCCGTTCTACGTCTACAGCTACGCTTTCGGAGAGCTGCTGACGCACAGCCTGTATGCCCGGCGCGCGATGCTCGGCGACTCGTTCGAGCCGCTCTACCTCGACCTGCTCCGCTCCGGCGGCACCAGGGACGCGGTCGATCTGCTCAAGCCGTTCGGCCTCGATCCGACCGCGCCGGACTTCTGGCGCCTTGGGATCAAGCTGAGCCTGGGCGTCATGCTCGAAGAGGCCGAGAGTCTGGCCCGTCTGGCCGGCTACGGCACCTGAGACACCCGCAACTCAAAACCGCCCCGTTCACGGAGCGGTTTTCTTTTTGCGCCGGGTTGACGGTTCAGGCCCGCTTGTTGAAAGCGACCACGGCCGCGGTCAGGAAGACGGCCGCGAAGACCAGGAGCAGCGCGGCGTTGGTGGCCGCCGGCCGCAACAGCAGGTTGGCCAGCGCTTCGGCCGCGACCTGGCCGCCGAGCATGATCCGCCGCATGGCGTCGACGCCGTAGGAGAGCGGATTGGCCTCGGCCAGTAACTTCATCCAGCCCGGCGCCGAGGTCAGCGGGAAGAAAGCGCCGGACATGAAGAACATCGGGAAGACCAGGAAATTCATCAGCACGCCGAAATTCTCGACCGTGCGGACCATGGAGGCGACGAACAGGCCGAGGCCGGAGACGGCGAAGGCCAGCAGGATCATGAAGGCGTAGAGCGACGGGATGAACGACCAGTGCAGCTTGACGCCGATGATCGGCGCGATGCCCAGAAGCACGACCCCCTGCAGCGAGGCGATCACCGCCGCGCCGGTCATCTTGCCCAGGGCGATGGACGTCCGCGACACCGGGGCCACCAGGATCTCCTTGAGGAAGCCGAACTCCCTGTCCCAGACCGTGGACACGGTCGAGAAGAAAGCCACGCCCATGATGCTCATGGCCAGGATCCCCGGGTACATGAACTGGATGAAATCCACGCCGAAGTTGCCGCGGGACAGGGACCCGGACAGGCCCGAACCGAAGATGACCAGGAACATGATCGGCTGGAACAGCGTCGTGATGACCCGGCCCTTGTCGCGGGTGTAGCGTATCAGTTCGCGTTCGGCGATGGTCAGGATGGCGGCGGCTTGCGGCATATCAACCGTGATGCTGGAAATGCGACCTCATCCGCTCGACGGCGGACGATTCCTGTTCGCGGATCGCCCGGCCGGTCAGCTTGATGAAGACGTCCTCGAGGGTGGGTTTGTGCAGCGTGACCGACCTGATGCCGGCGCGCGACTGGCCGAGCAGTTTGGGCAGATAGCCCTCGGCGTCATTGACGTGAACCTCCAGCTGACCGTCGACGGCAACAGGCGTCAGGCCGAACTTTTCCTTGAGTTCGACGGTGAGCGCCGCGGCGTCCACCGGCAGGAGGCTGATGACATCCTCGCCGACCGATTCCTTGAGTTTCGCCGGCGTGTCGACGGCGATGACCCGGCCGCGGTCGATGATGGCGATACGGTCGCAGTATTCGGCCTCGAGCATGTAATGGGTGGTCATGAAAATCGTCATGTGCTGCGTCCGTTTCAGTTCGAGGATGTAGGACCAGAGGTGGTTGCGGGTCTGAGGGTCGAGCCCGATGGTCGGTTCGTCGAGGAAGAGGACGCGCGGATAGTGGATCAGCCCGCGGGCGATCTCCAGCCGGCGCTTCATGCCGCCGGAAAAGGTCCGGACGATGTGGCTGCGGCGGTCCCAGAGTTCGACCAGCTTGAGCACGGACTCCATCCGTTTCAGGTATTCGCCGCGGGGCACCCCGTAAAGCCGGGCGTGAAAACGCAGATTCTCTTCGGCGGTCAGCCGGTCGTCGAGCGACGGGTCCTGAAAGACGATGCCGATGGTATGGCGCACTTTGTCCTTATCCCCGGTCACGCTCCAGCCGGCGATCCTGGCCTCACCGGACGTCGGCGGCAGGAGCGTCGTCAGCATGGCGATGGTCGTTGACTTGCCGGCGCCGTTCGGACCAAGAAAGCCGAAGATCTCGCCTTCGCCGACGTCGAAGCTCACGCCGTTGACGGCGGTCATGGCGCCGAATTTTTTGACCAGGTCTTTGACCTCGATTATCGCGGACATGCGAGGATTATAGCACCTGCGGATTTCCAGTAAAATGCCCGGATCAGCCTTGACAAAAGCGCGTAGCTCTGCTTAAATATGCGCCGCTGCCACGCCGTCGTCCAACCCGAAAGGAGCCTGAACGATGCCGAGTACTGACCGCGCAGCCCTGGAGCGGTTTCTGCTGGACCTGGCCCATAATCAAGCCGCGGTCGGGCTTTCCGCCACCGCCATGCAACTGGCGCAGCCGTTCTTTGCCATCGCCGAGTCCGGAAGCATTCGGCGCCCCCGCCCGCTCAGCAACGCCTGCGCGTCGCAGGCTATCGCCCTGGCCATAAACCGCCAGGTCGAGCGGGTCACGCTCATCCCGTCGTCGTTCACTTTCACCCGGGGACGCGGCTGGATGGTCGGCGACCTGACCCTGCCGGTGGCGCTGCGCGCCGAGTACTTCGAGCTGGTGCCGGAGTACGTCCGGGACTACGCCTGGAACGCCCTCTGGGAAAGCCTCTGGGCCGGACTCAAGGGCCGGCTCATGGACGACAGCCACTGGGAATCGGTCCGTCCGGCGCTGTTCTACCTGACCTGCTTCTCCCTGCTGGGCGATTTCGACCGCGTGGCCCGGATGGCCCCGCTGGTCTCGCTTCTGCCGTCGGCCAATCCGCTCGGCGAGACCCGGGACCGCCAGGCCGACTGGGTGGTCATCACGGCCTGAGCGCCCTTCAGCCCGCGCGATGCTCGCGCGGGTTTTTTTATAAAAAGGCCGGCCTCTGAGGGCCGGCCGTTTCATATCCGGAACAGTTCAGCCGCCGTCCTGTCCATGAGGCGCAGCCGGGCCGGGCCGAAGACCCGGCGGACCGCGGCCAGGTACGAACCCTGGTCCCCTATCGGCCAATCCGATCCGAAGATCACCTTTCGACGGCCGTCCGCTCCGGCGACGCGGTCGAACTCCCGCACGTAATGGCGGAAGTCGGCGACGTGGGCCGGCGTGAATTTGCCGCAGACGAAGCCGGAGCAATCGGCGAAGACGTTCTTGTTCTTGTAACAGACCTCGGCCGCGTCAATGACCCAGGGATAGCCGAGGTGCGCGATGACGATGCGCAGTTCGGGCATCTCGGCGGCCAGGTCGTCGATGCCCAGCGGATGGGCGTATCTCAGTTTCGCGCCCGGCACCAAGCCGTAGGTGTCGCCGCTATGGAAGATGGCCGGCAGTCCGCGGACAGCCAGAAGCCGCAGGTAGGGCCGCAGCCGCCGGTCCGACGGATAGAAATATTCGTAGCCCGGATAGAACTTCAAGCCGCGCAAGAGGCCGGCGTCGAGCCAGCGCGAGATCTGCCGCGGCGAGGGCCGGTCCTTGGCCAGCGGAGAAACGCTGCCGATGGCGAACAGGCGGCCGCGCCAGGGGGCGATCTTCCGGATCAGCCAGCCGGTCGGGCAGCGGTTGATGGCGCCGGCGAAGACCAGCGATCTGTCCACGCCCGAGCGGTCCATCGCGGAGATCAGTTCCGACGGTTCCGCGACGATCGCTCCGCCGCTGCCGATATGGGTATGAGAGTCGATCCGCATACGCGAGAATTATCTCACGCGCTGGCGCGCTCTTCAATACTTCTGGAACAAAAAAGCCGCGTCAGGTGACGCGGCGCGCGGTCAGAATTCCCATCTGACGCCGAGCGAAAGGTACGGCGACCTGGCCGCCTGGGTATAGGCATCAACGACGATGCCCCAGGCGTCCTTTGGCGCCTTGAGGTCGAGCTCGCGGATGCCGCGGCGGATGCGTTTCGCCGCCGCCTGGTAGGCGCCGCCGGGATTCGGAAAGAACCAGTCGGCCTGAGCGCGCAGCTCCAGTCCGCGCCAGACGCGGCAGTCGACGCCGCTCGTCAGCATGATGTCCCAATTTCGGGGCAGTTCCGGCGCGGTCAGGGGCTCGCCCTGGTTGACGAAGACGCCGGCGCCCAGCCAGCGCAGCTTGAAGCGCCAGACCTCGACCGTGGCGTTGACGCCGAGGCAGCCGCCCGCGTTCAGGTAGTAGCAGCCGTAGAAGTACCGCAGGTTGGCCTCTGCGCCCAGGAGCGTGCGTCCGCGCCTCACGGGCACGAGCAGGTCGGGCCCGATGCCGAAAGTGCGGTGGCGCTGTTCCTCCTCGACGTCGCCGACGCGCTCCTTAAGGTCCTTGACCTGCTTTTCCAGGTCGCTCAGGCGGCGCCGGGCTTCTTCGTCGACCGCGGCCGGAGGCTGCGGCGGCGCCGGCTCCGGTTCTGTCCGCGGCGGCGGAACATCGATCGGAACGGCGGCGACCTCATGGTACGAAGCCGGTTCGGCCCGGCTGACGGTTGGAAAGAACGAACAGACGGCTGCGGCCGCGAACAGGGCCAGGCTAAGCCTCATTTTAAGCTCCTATGTTCAAGGCGGATAAGCAGTCCGTGGATTAAATCTAATTTAGGCCGGGCCGGCGGTCAAACGCCGGCCGCCGCGCATTGACTTTTTCGCATCATTCTGCTATTTTGGCCGGTCGCCAGCGAGTCTGTTCTTTGCACGTCCGGGTCCGGCGACGGCCCGAAAATAAAGGAGCCAGCGATGAAGATCCAGACCCTGAGCATCGTCATCGGCTCGCGCGCCTGCAACGCGCGCTGCCCGTTCTGCGTCTCGCGCATGACCGGTTTCGGCGAGCTGTCGGCCCGTGACGAGCCGATCAACTGGCTGAACTTCCACAAGGCCTGCAGCCTGGCCAGGATCGGCGGCACGACCAGCGTGCTGCTGACCGGCAAGGGGGAACCGACGCTCTACCCGGCGCAGATCGGGGCCTACCTCGAGCCGCTCCGGGTCTTCGACTTCCCGCTCATCGAGCTGCAGACCAACGCCCTGGAGATCGGACGGCTGGCCCGCGACGGCGCCTCGAAGGTGCCGGGGCTGGATCGCGCCGCGCTTGAGCGCTGGCACGCCGCCGGCCTGAACACGATCGCCGTTTCGGCGGTCGA
>JBAIXY010000158.1:0-4968 GCA_037916205.1 Vicinamibacterales bacterium
GCCTGGTTCGACTGGATAGACGTCTGGATCTGGCCGCAGATCCTGATGGACCCGTCGCTGGTCATGTACCTGATCGGGGCCGGCGAGGCTGCCTTGGGCGCGCTGCTCATCCTCGGGCGCCTGCCGCGCCTGGCCCCGGCCGCCGCCGGCATCTACCTATTCCTGATCTTCCTGGTCTCCGGCACGAGCGACGTGACCGTGCGCGACGCCGCCACCATGGGCGTTTGTCTGGCGCTGTTCCTGCTGGCCAACCAGCGCGCTTCCCGCCCGATCGCCTACAAATGGGTGCGCTACGCGGTCGCCGTCTATATCATTTATCTGTTCGTCATC
This sequence comes from Vicinamibacterales bacterium, assembly GCA_037916205.1. Lineage (GTDB taxonomy): Bacteria > Patescibacteriota > Patescibacteriia > SG8-24 > SG8-24 > JBAIWZ01. Next base: position 331 of record JBAIXY010000158.1, read on the forward strand.
GGCCTCTTCTTCCTGGGCCATCCGATCTACTGATATGCTCCGCCGCGACCTGCCCGGAAAAACCTGGCTGTTGTTGCTCGCCTTCAGCGTCGGCGCGGCCTCGATGGCCGTGGAGATCGTGGCGTCGCGGCTGCTGGCGCCGTATTTCGGGGCGTCGCTGTTCGTCTGGACCAGCCTGATCCTGACCATCCTGGTGGCCCTGGCCGTCGGCTACTGGTTCGGCGGCGTGGCCGCCGAGCGGGGAGCGGGACGTGTCTTCCTGGGCGCCCTGCTTTGCGCTTCGGCGGCGCTTTTGAGCGCCGGCGTCCTGATCAGCCGCGGGTTCTCGTCGAGCCTGCTTTCGGCCATAGCCGCCTGGCCGGACGCCTCGCTTGGCCTGTTCGTCGGTTCGCTGGCGGCGGCCATCGCCGTTTTCGCGCCTCCCGTGGTGCTGCTCGGGCTCGCCGGGCCGATCCTGGTCAAGGGGCTGGCGTCCGGCCGTGACACCGGCAAGGCCTCCGGGCTGTATCTGGCCTGGTCCACGGCCGGCAGCGTCGCCGGGACGCTTCTGCCCACTCTTGTGCTGGTCCCATACCTAGGTTCGCGGACCAGTTTCAGCCTGATCGCCGCGTTCCTGCTGGTCTTGGGCGTGGCCACGCTTGTCGGCGGCAAAGGGGCGGCCTCGGCCCTGGTCGTGGCGCCGTTCATGATCCTGTCGGCAGGCCTGGGAACCCCAACGCCGTCCCCGGCCGTCCTGGCCGAGCGGGAATCGCCCTACCAATTCACCCGCGTTTCCGAGGCCGGCGGCTGGCGCTACCTGACCTTCAACGAGGGCATGGGCGTGCAGTCGGTCCTGCCGCCGGACGGCCAGCCGACGGGCATGTACTACGATTATTTCGGCTTGCTGCCTCTGCTCAGGCCCGGACTGCGGTCCACGGCCATTATCGGGTTCGCGGCCGGCACCGCGGCGAAACAATTGACCGCATTGCTCCCGCCAGGCGATCCGAAACCGCGGATCGTCGGCGTCGAGATCGACCAGACCGTGCTCGATCTGGCGCGCCTTTATTTCGGCGCCGACGGCCTGGGCGCCGACCTGGTCTGTCAGGACGGCCGCGCCTTCCTGGCCACGACCGAGGATCGCTTCGACGCGATCATCGTCGACGCCTACAGCACCCAACTCTACATTCCGCCGCACCTGGTCACCCGCGAGTTCTTCGCTCAGGCCAAGTCGCGGCTGGAGCCGGACGGCATCCTGGCCATCAACGTCAATGCTTCCGGGCCGGATTCGCCCTTGTTCCAGGGGATCGCCAACGCCGTGGCCGCGAATTTCCGGCGTTTGAGCGTCATACCGGTGTCCGGCTACTGGAACTATGTCCTGCTGGCCAGTGACGGCGGCATCGACCTGGCTGGGGCGATGGATCGGCTGCCGGCGGGCAGTGATCGGATAAAAGGGGACCTGCTCAGCGCATTCGATCACCAGGCCGGCGCCCGGCCGCTCTTCACCGACGACTGGAACCCGGTTGAATACCTGACCGATTCTATGGTCGTCGCCGAGGCTCTGCGCACGAGGCATTTTTGATCGCGAATTTTTTCCGTCGATGTGGACCGCCCCGTAAAACCTACGCAATACTAAAAACGGCATCCATGACGGATGCCATTTTTAGATGGCGGAGGGGGAGGGATTCGAACCCTCGATACCTTGCGGTATGCACGCTTTCCAAGCGTGTGCACTCGACCACTATGCGACCCCTCCCGGGTCGGTTCAGTGCGCTAGAACATTATACGCCGGAACGGACATATTTCAAGCCCTGGATGCGGCGCTCGCTGCCGTCCGAAGCCGCCTTATTTTAACGGCAGCTTGACCGTCACCGCCCCGACGGCCACCCGCCGCAGGACCTCGGCGGCCAGGCGCGCGCCGTTGATGGCCCGGTGGATCTTGGGCTCCGGCGGCAGGCGCAAGAACTGGCAGACCTCTTTCAAGCTCCGACGTTCCAGCCCATGAGGCGCAAATTTGTTCCAGGCCAGCCACATGGTGCAGAGATAGCGCTCCTGCAGCCCGTGTTCCACTCCGGTCGTGCTGAAGCCGTCCTGGATGAAGCCCCAATCGAACTTGGCATTGTGGGCGGCGAAGACCGCTCCCCGGGTCAGCTCGGCATATTTTTCCAGCGCCGAACCCAGGCCGATCGCCCCTCGCCAGTCCTCCGAATTGTAGCCGTTGATCTTGGACGCGTAGCGATCGATCCGGCCCGGATGCTTCGGCTTCACCTTGAGCGACAATTCCGCTACCGTCTTGAGCGTCCGCGGGGCCAGCAAGCACAAGCCGACCTCGATGATGTCGTGGTAGCCGGCGTCGAGCCCGGTCGTTTCCAGGTCCGTGACCGCGATATATTTTCCGGCCGCGATGGACGGCAGTTTCAGCTGCATATTGGATGGATGAAGATTATTGCAGCCAGGCCCGCCGGTCAATATCGCCCGCCGCCCGCCTCGGACCCAGCATTCTTGACCATCGGGGTCATTGATGCTTAGGTTAGGGCCAGTTCACTCCGGAAGGGCAGCGCGGCGCCGCTCCCAGGCGCCCGGCTCGTCCAAAACAACCCACCAGGAGTCGGCAACGTGAAAGCAGCATCCTCACTGGTCCGCAGTCTATTCCGCTCCAGGCTGGCGATCATAGCCGCCGTCGCCGTCCAGTGTCTGGCTATCGCTGGATATCTGGTCGTCATCGGACAATGGCTGCCGGCCGGCATTCTCGCCCTGATCGGCTTTATCTGGGCCAGTCTGTTCGTCGAGTGCCACCGGCAGGAAAACGGGAAGCGGCCCGATTGACCGCCGTCGAACTTCTTCAGGAGGGGCTGTCAGCCCTTCTTTTTTATTAAAAACACCCGGCCATGAAGGTCGGGTGTCGAGGTCTCCGACGGGTCATTCCGTCGGACCGGTGAGAAGCCGCTTCTCGGCTTCGGCCAGCTGCGGCATCACCAGCCGCCGCGTGTAGCGGAAGAAGTGATGCCCGCTGATGGCGATGGCGAAGGCGCGCGCCAGCTTTCGCGGCTGGGTGAAGAGCGTCTTCAGCATGAAGCGCCAGTATTGCAGGCGGTAGCGGGAGAAGACGCCTTGGCGGAAGATGGAGCGGGGGATGGCCAGGTACTCGCGGGCCGTGACGCGGCGCCGCGCTTTCTGGCTCCACTCCGAGAGCGACCGGTAAGCGCGCTCGAAGTAGCGCTTCGGCTCGTAGAGCCTCTCCAGGAGCCGCCGGTAGCCGCGCAGCAGTTCGACGCGGCTCATCCGCTTCGGCACGATGTTGGTCACGCCGAAAGCGTCGCCGGTCGTCGCTCCCAGGAGCCGTCCCTCGGCCGCCAGCCGCTTTTCGAGCGGCGTGCCGGGGATGGCGATGAGCACGCCGGCCATGGCGAAGTCGATGTGGCACTTCTCGACGAACTCGCAGGTCAGGCCGAAGCTCTCCGGCCCGTCGGCGTCGAAGCCGACGATGAAGCCGCCGTAGACCAGCAGGCCCTTGCGGCGCAGCCGGCTTACGGCCGAGCTGACGTCGACCTTCAGGTTCTGGGTCTTGCCGGCCTCCTTGAGGGATTCGGCCGACGGCGACTCGAAACCGGTGAAGATGGCGAAGAAACCGGCCTCGACCATCAGGTCGACGATCTCCTCTTTCTCCGCCAGCCGGATGTCGGCCTCGGTGTAGAAGAGGAACGGCCGCCCGTGGGCGTTCTGCCAGTCACGGATGGCCAGAAGGGCCGCCTCGGCCGCGCGCAGGTCGCCGATGAAGTTATCGTCGACGATGAACACGTTGCCGCGGAAGCCGGTCCGGTCGATGGCCTCGAGGTCGGCGGCCACCTGGGCCGGCTCCTTGTAGCGCGGCCGGCGGCCAAAGAGCATCCGCACGTTGCAGAATTCGCAGCGGTGCGGACAGCCGCGGGAGACCTGGATGGCCATGGCGCCATAGGCGTTGCGGCGCAGAAGGTCGTAGCGCGGCACCGGGCTCCGGGTCATTTCCGGCTTGCCGGCGGCCGCATAGCGGGGCTTGAGCGTCCCGGCGCGCAGGTCGTCGACCAGTTCGTCGATGATCTCCGGGTCCTCGGCCTCGCCGATCGCCAGAGCCGTCGCTTCAGACAGCTCTTCGGCGTCGGGCGACGAACTGACGAACGGACCGCCGGCCACTGTCGGCACGCCGAGCGCCCGGCAGCGCCGGAAGATCTCCTTCATGGAGTCCCTCTGGACGATCATGCCGGTGACCAGGACGACGTCGGCCGCCGCCAGGTCGCGGTCGCGCAGCCGCTCGACGTTCATGTCGATCAGCCGCACTTCCCATTCGCGCGGCAGGAGCGCCGCCAGGGTGATCAGCGGCAGGGGCACGTGGGCCGCCTTGGCGCCGATGAACCACATCGAGTTCTGGAAGCCCCAGTAGGAATGGGGCGTCTCAGGATTTACAAGGAGCACTTTCACGCTCTTACCGATGAGCGGCATGGAATCACCTCCGAATAGTTGATCCCGCGCGGAGTATATAGGTAGTTGGCCCAGATTTCAAGCCCTTTAGCCAAAAAATCAAAAATACGCCCGGCTCGCCGGGCGTATTCGGGATAGGCCGCCTATTTGGCCCTTTCCCTGGCGTCGCAGAAGGCCAGCATGGCCTCCCTCATGAACTTCGCCAGC
>JBAIXY010000159.1:0-2093 GCA_037916205.1 Vicinamibacterales bacterium
CTGCACCAGCTGTTCCGCCTGCGCGGCAAGGAGGCCGTCCAGAAGTACATCCTCAAGGACGTCCAGGCCATCTACACCTCGCAGGGCCAAAAGCTCAACGACAAGCACATCGAGATCATCATCAAGCAGATGTTCTCGCGCGTCCTGGTCAAGGACGCCGGCGACACCGACCTGCTCCCGGGCGAGATCATCGAGAAGTCCCAGATGCTCGAGGAGAACGCCGCCGCCGCCCAACGCAAGGCCAAGCTGGCCGACGCCGAGGAACTGTTCCTGGGCATCACCAAGGTGGCGCTGTCGACCCAGAGCTTCCTTTCGGCCGCCTCCTTCCAGGAAACGGCCAGGGTGCTGATCAACGCCGCGGTCACCGGCAAGATGGACCCGCTCGAGGGCCTCAAGGAGAACGTGATCATCGGCCGCCTCATTCCGGCCGGCACGGGCTTCGCCGCCCGCATGCAGCAGCCGGTCGAGGAAGAGAAGCCGGCCGCCGCTTGATCAAGAAGACAACGGAGCCAAAACCCCGCGGTAAAACGCGGGGTTTTGCTGTGTATTGAGCCTATTTTAGCCAAGTGATACAGTAGTGGTCAGTGCCGGAGGCCAGCGGGGCTTTCCCGCCGCCGGCCCGGCTAACAGGACCACGGTTCCGAATATGTCCAAACATTCCAAGTGGGCGAAAGTGAAGAATTACAAGGGCGTTGAGGACGCCAAGCGGGCAGCGGCCTTCACCAAACTGGCCAGGGCGATAACCGTCGCGGCCCGCGAGGGCGGCGGCGACGCGGCCTTCAATTTCAAGCTGCGCACCGCCATCGACCAGGCGCTCGCCGGCAACATGCCCAAGGACAACATCGAGCGGGCGGTCAGGCGCGGCACGGGCGGCGAGGAGGGGGCGATGATCGAGGAGGCCGTCTATGAAGGCTACGGGCCGGGCGGCGCGGCGGTCGTGGTCGTGGCCCTGACCGACAACCGCAACCGGACAAGCTCCAACCTGAAGCACGTCTTTTCGGTCAACGGCGGCAACCTGGCCGGTGCCGGAGCGGTCCAATGGATGTTCGAGAAGAAGGGCGTGGTCCGCATTGACCGCGCCGAACCGCTGTCCGATGACCTGGAACTGACCCTGATCGACGCCGGCGCCGAGGATATCGGCCGGGACGAGGGAACGGTGACCGTGCTGGCCCCGGTCGACGCTTTGGTCCGGGTCCGGGACGCGGCCGAGAAGGGCGGCCTCAAGGTCTCCTACAGCGGCATCGAATGGGTGGCCAAGGATGAGGCGCCGGCGCCCGAACCGGCCGTGCGCGGGAAACTCGAAGGACTGCTCGAAGCGCTGGACGACGATGACGACGTCAACGCCGTCTACACTAACGTCGGCCTTTGACGGGCCGATCGACCATGACCCCTGAACGGATAATCATCGGCATCGATCCCGGCCTGGCGGACGCCGGCTACGGCATCATCGCCGCTTCGGGCGGGCGGGAGCGCTGCCTGGCCTACGGCAGCCTGCGCACGCCGGCGGGCGCGCCGGCCGAGGCGCGTCTCAAGATGATCTACGACGGCCTGAGCCGCCTGATCGAACGGCATCATCCCGCCGAGGCGGCGATCGAGAAGCTTTTCTTTTCCACCAACGTCAAGACGGCGCTCGCGGTCGCCGAGGCCCGCGGCGTCATCAGGCTGTGCCTCGCGGCGCACGGCCTGCCGTACCGGGAGTTCGGTCCGGCGGACGTCAAGCTTGCCGTCAGCGGCTACGGCCGGGCCAACAAGCCGCAGATGCAGAAGATGATCAGGCTGCTGCTCGGCCTCAAGGAAACGCCCAAGCCGGACGACGCGGCCGACGCCCTGGCGCTGGCGATCACGCAGGCCCATACGGCGAGCCCGGCCGCGAAGCGTTTATGACGCGGCGCGCCGCCTTGGGTTTCGTGCCGTCTGCCGTCAGGATCGGCCTGGCCGCCTGGCTGCTGGCCTCGTCCGTCGCCGCCATCGGCCTGCTGGCCCCGCCGAAGATGTTCGCGCATCCTGGCTGGCATGACTCCGGTCTCAGACTGCTCAGTGATGAGTATGAGGTCGGGGTTTTTTTCGATCGGGGCCGGTGGTTCGCCGAGGGC
>JBAIXY010000160.1:0-2121 GCA_037916205.1 Vicinamibacterales bacterium
CTCCAGGGCGGCGCGATCGGGCTGTCCGGCGCCGGCAACGGCCTCGATCCGGCCGGTGGCGTCCTGGGTGTCGCTTACGGCGCCCAGCACCAGGGTTCCCAGATATTCCTTATCTTGGCCGGCAAACTCATTTAGCCTCCGGGTCGCGTCCCGGCCGACGCCGACGATCAACAGGCCCGTGGCGAACGGGTCGAGCGTTCCGGCGTGGCCGATCCGCCGCTCGCCGGTTATCCGGCGCAGGCGGTCGACGACGTCGTGGGAGGTGATGCCGGCCGGCTTGTCGATCAGCAGAAAGCCGCCGGCCAGGTTGGCACTCTCGGTCATACTGCGGTCAGTTTAGCGCGCCGCCTCGGCCGAGGGCAATTGACCTTGCGGCCGCCGGCTGGTAGGGTTCGGCCGGAAATCAGTTCTTTTCCAAAGGAGACGGACATGAAAGAGGACAAGCGGGACCTGAAAACCCCGAGCGGTTCGAGCGTTTTTGTCAGCGTCGGCGGCGGCGAGCCGGAACCGGACGAGCTGATCGAGGCGGCGCACGACGACATCCGTGCCGTCCCGGCGTCCGAGGAGATGAGGGACTTCGCCTGCGGCCACCGCGGCTCGAGCCTCTACCACATGGACCTGTACGGCCAGGTGCTGCACAACAACGGCACGAGCCCGGAGAAGTGCGGCGAGTGCGCCGCGGCCTGGTTCAGGTCGATCACCTGCCGCTGCTCGCTCTGCGGCCTGGCGATCCTGCCGGGCGGCGGGGTCGCCCTCTACGACTACAGCCGCAAGATGAAGCCGGAGCGCGTCACCGAGGTCGCAAGCGGCGCCATCGGCTGCATGCGCTGGTTCTGCTGTCCGTCCGGCGGCTTTTTCGCCGGCCACTGGACCGGCACCGGCTTCCGCTCCGCCTTTGCCGGCGGAGGCACGATCGTCGACGAAGTGGCCCGCACCGGCGAAGCGGCCGTCGGCGTTCCTGATGGCATGGCCGCCGCCCAGGTTCCCGAGGAGCCCCGGCTGCCGCCCCGCCCGCCGCGCCGGCCCTGGTACCGCCGCCTCTGGAACCGCGTCGGCGGCCGCTGAACCAGCCGCCCCCTTTCGTCCGCGCCCCTCAAAGGGCGCGTTTTCTTATATAAGGGTTTGACCGTCGCATAAATTGCGGCTAACATACGGATACTTGCGTCCGGACGCCGCTTTATAGCCGGCGAACTGGCGCGGAACCTATGAACATCTCCGAACTGGCACGAAGATTACGGACGAATCCCGATGAGCTGCGCGAGAAACTCCCGTTGCTCGGTTTTGATATCGGCCGTAGGGCGATCAAGGTGGACGACCGGCTGGTCGATCGGATCATGGCCAAGTGGAACGAGATGTCCAAGCTGGCCAGGCTCAAGGAGAAATACCAGCAGGAACAGCAGATCAAGGAGCAGGCCGTGGCCAAGGTCAAGGAGGTCGCCCTGCCCAAGGTCATCACCGTCCGCGACTTCGCCGCCAAGCTGGCCCTGCCGCTCAATATCGTCATCGGCGAGCTAATGAAGAACGGCATCCTGGCCTCGGTCAACGAGCGGATCGACTACACCACGGCGAGCATCGTGGCCGAGGACCTCGGCTACAAGGTCGCCGGCGAGGAAGAGAAAGCCCCGGCCCAGCAGACCGGCATGTCGGCTGAGGACCTGAAGACCCTGCTCGGCCAGGAGGACGAGTCCAAGCTCAAGGCCCGGCCGCCGGTGGTCGTGGTCATGGGCCACGTCGACCACGGCAAGACCATGCTCCTCGACGCCATCCGCAAGACCAACGTGGTCAAGCAGGAGGCCGGCGGCATCACCCAGCACATCGGCGCCTATCAGGTCGAGAAGAAGGGCCGCCGCATCACCTTCATCGACACTCCCGGCCACGAGGCCTTCACCGTCATGCGCTCGCGCGGCGCCCGCGTCGCCGACATCGCCATCCTGGTGGTGGCCGCCGACGACGGCGTCCAGCCCCAGACCGTCGAGGTCATCAAGATCATCGATGCGGCCAAACTGCCTTTCGTCGTCGCCCTGAACAAGATGGACAAGCCCGACGTGGACCCGCAGCGGGTCAAGACCCAGCTGTCGGAGCACGGGCTGGTGCCCGAGGAGTGGGGCGGCAAGACGGTCA